>NZ_JAPZQJ010000297.1:0-7110 GCF_027530405.1 Microcystis sp. LE19-41.2A
TAACTGGGGGATTGCAAAGGCAGTGGGCGAATCGACCTTTAAACACTTTTGTGGAAGCCTTGGCAGCTTTTCGGACAGCGATGTCTTTCCGTTTCTTTGAGTGGCTGACCGAGAATCGGGATGTGTTTGCCGCTTACAAAGGCAGTTTAGGCTTTGTTTGGGCTTGAAATTTGTTTAAGTCCCAATAGGATGATTAACTCCCAATCCAACTTTAAAAACCCGCTCCCCACTCTCCTATACTTTTTAAATATGTGGCAGTTCAGGGGGAACTGGAATAGGTGTACAAGCTGCCGCACCTATTCCAGTCAGTTTATTCGTGTTGCAGACGTTCCAACGCAGCCACTAGCACATCCACCTCGGCCTTAGTATTGTAGAAAGCCAAGGAAGGGCGCACCGTTGCCTCGAGACCAAAGCGTCGCAGAATGGGTTGAGCGCAGTGATGGCCTGCCCGCACGGCAATCCCTTCCCGATTCAAGGCCTGTCCGATGACTTCCACATCAAATCCCTCTAGCACAAAGGAAAGCACGCTGGCCTTATCGGCTGCTGTCCCAATCAAACGCAGGCCCGGAATGGTTGTCAGTCCCGCAGTGGCGTACTCCAGAAGTTCATGCTCATAATTGGCAATGGTGGCCAAACCAATCTGCTGAACATAATCCAAGGCCGTCCCTAAGCCAACGGCATCGGCAATATTGCCCGTTCCAGCCTCGAAGCGAGTGGGAGCCGCCTGATACACGGTGCGCTCAAACGTCACATCCACGATCATGTTGCCGCCGCTTTGCCAGGGAACCGTGGCATTCAACAGGTCTTCTTGACCATAAAGTACCCCGATCCCTGTCGGACCAAAGACTTTATGTCCGGAAAAGACGAACCAATCACACCCTAATTGTTGAACATCGATCGGAATGTGGGAAACCGATTGAGCGCCATCTAACAAGACTTTAGCTCCGACCCGATGGGCTAAATCAATGATTTGTTTGGCGGGAGTAATGGTTCCCAAGGCATTGGAAACATGGGAAAAAGCCACCAGTTTTGTGCGGGAGTTGAGTAATTGTTGGTACTCTGCCAGTAAAATCTGCCCGTGGTCATCCACGGGGACAACCCGCAACTTTGCTCCCGTTTGGGCGGCTAGTTGCTGCCAAGGCACAATATTGGCATGGTGTTCTAGATGGGTGAGGACAATCTCATCCCCCGCTTGTAGGGTTTGTTGTCCCCAGCTTTTTGCCACCAGATTAATGCCTTCCGTTGTCCCCCGCACGAAAATGATTTCGTTGGCAGATGAGGCATTGAGAAAACGGCGTACCGTTTCTCTGGCCGCTTCGTAAGCATCTGTGGAGCGAGCCGCTAATTCATGGGCGGCACGATGCACATTGGAATTTTCATGGCTGTAGAAATGAACGAGGCGATCGATGACTGCTTGGGGCTTTTGAGTTGTTGCGGCATTGTCGAACCAGATCAGCGGTTTGCCATTCACCCGTTCTTGCAGGATGGGAAAATCCAGGCGAATGGTATGAACATCAAAGAAGCTAGGTCGTTGAACGCTTCGCCCGCTGGCATGGGGGACAAAAAGGGGATCGATCGCAAAGCGCTCGCTACGCGAGAACGCCGCGACCGGAACAAGCTGTTCAGGCTTGGCCACTACCGCCGGAAGGTCGGGGATTTTTGTTTCTAACTCCTCAATGAAGTAGAAAGAGGGGGTTGCTAAGGGTACAGCCAAGGGAACTGTGGGCCGTTCGCCCACAGCAGCTGGGGAGGTTGCGGGGGTAGCCGGCAAGTCCAGGGTTGGGGGAATCGCCGCGGCGGATGGCACCAGATAATCCCGATCTGTACTCAACCCCTTCGCCACCTCGGCCTTAAGGTCGTGCCGTTGTAGTTCTTGAATTATCGTCTGGGCGAGATGCTCAAGAAGGTCAGGTTGAAATAAGGGGTTAAGAGAAATGTTCTCGACCTCAGTTGGGGCAGTCGTGGGCGGGGATACAGAGGGTAGATTCCCCCCCGCCTTTTCAGGGATCAGTTCGGGGTTAGTCATAGTCGTAGATGTGGTATTGGTTGACATCAACGTTCTCCAGTACGGCCGCCGCATCGTCGGTCAACACTGCCAACGAACAGTAGAGGGAGACCAGGTAAGAGGCGATCGCCTTGCGACTAATCCCCATAAATCGCACCGACAAGCCAACTCCCTGTTGACCGGGTAAATTGGGCTGATAGAGACCGACCACCCCTTGACGGCTTTCTCCTACCCGCAATAACAAAATATTGGTTTTGCCTTGTTCATTCACAGCCAACTTATCGGAAGGAATCAAAGGCACGCCCCGCCAGGTAATAAACTGAGACCCGAATAATGACACCGTGGCAGGGGGTACACCCCGTCGGGTTGCTTCTCGGCCAAAGGCCGCGATCGCTTTAGGATGGGCGAGGAAAAATGCCGGTTCCTTCCACACCTTCACCAGCAACTCATCCAAATCGTCCGGCGTGGGCGCACCATTGCGAGGTTGCACTTTCTGGGAATCAACAATATTGTTGAGCAATCCGTACTCATGGTTGTTGATCAACTCATTTTCTTGACGTTCCTTCAGGGTTTCGATCGTCAGGCGCAATTGTTCATGGATCTGATCGTGGGGACTGCTGTAGAGATCGGACACGCGAGTGTGAACATCCAGTACCGTATTCACCGCACTCAAGAAATACTCCCGGGGGGTCTCTTCGTAATCCACAAAGGTTTCGGGCAGCTCCCGCTCATCTCGTTCAGAGCAAGCCACCTCAACCCGGGAGGCATCCCTGACTTTATTGAGACGATAAATCCCCGCTTCAACGGGTAGCCAATGCAAGAGGCGAACGAACCACCGGGGTGAAATGGTCAATAACTGAGGAACGGTCTTCGTGGCATTGGCTAACTGCCGAGCGGCAGCATCTCCCAAAGCCAGTTGCAATTCATGATCTTGGGTATAGGTCATTGAGTTAAATCCTCCAATTCAAAAAAAAGTAACAAAGCGACTGTTATGGCCGAACATTCACAGTCAGGACAGCCCCTCAAATTCCAGAGCCGTCATCAAACATTTCCTGTCGTAGTTGCGCCTGGGAGACAAAACCCCCCGGCGGCACACTGCGGGTTAACCAAACATTTCCACCAATGGTGGCGCCCCGACCGATAGTTACCCGACCGAGAATCGTTGCACCTGAGTAAATCACCACATCATCTTCAATAATCGGATGACGGGGTTGACCTTTGATTAAACTGCCCGATTCGTCCCGGGGAAAGCTTTTCGCCCCGAGCGTGACCGCTTGGTAAAGGCGCACGCGGTCGCCAATCACCGTGGTTGCCCCAATCACCACCCCCGTCCCATGATCGATAAAGAAACTATTGCCGATCGAGGCCCCGGGGTGAATGTCAATCCCCGTTAAGGAATGGCCAATTTCACTAACAATCCGCGCCAACAAGGGAGAGTCCAACCGATACAGGGCATGGGCAATGCGGTGATAAGTGATTGCCGTTACTCCGGGGTAACAAAACAACACTTCATCTAAATTTCTCGCCGCCGGATCACCTCGATAGGCCGCCGTGATATCCGTTTCCAGTAGAGCTTTCAGATGGGGTAATTGAGTGGCAAAGGCTTGTACCGTCCCTTGGGCGTGCGTCTCAATCTGGTCTGACGACCAGTGCAACTGCGACCCCAGCAACCACTGTTCACGACAAACTTGGTGATGCAGCAGTTGCAAGACTTCATTGAGGGTATGACCGATAAAATAGCGGCTGGATGTTTCGCCTAAATCGGGATTGCCAAAGTGATAGGGAAAAAGAACGGCACGCAGTCGATCGACAATCCGAAATAAGGCCTCACGGGAGGGCAAGGGGAAATGGCTTCGTGATTGAGACCAACTGTGGAACGACTCGCCACGAGGTTTGGACAATTGAGTGATAATCTCATCGAGATCCAAGGACAAGGTTGGTTGGGAGAGAGCGCTGGAAACGCTCGGATACTCGCTCGTCATGCCACTAACCCTTGCTCATTAAATACCCCTTGGAACAGGATGGAACTCAAATACCGTTCTCCGGAATCCGGCAAAATCACGACAATGGTTTTGCCTTGGTGTTCGGATTGTTGTGCCAAGCGAGCGGCGACGGCGACGGCGGCACCGCAGGAAATGCCGGAGATAATCCCTTCTTCCTTGGCCAACCGTTGGGCATAAAGAATGGCCTCTTCGTTGGAAACGGTTTCAATCCCATCCACGAGGGATAAATCCAGAACTTCGGGAACAAACCCCGCCCCAATGCCCTGAATTTTGTGAGGGCCAGACTTTAAGGGCTGACCTGCCCGGGCTTGGGATAGTATGGGGCTGGCTTCTGGCTCCACTGCTACCGATAAAATCGGTTTTCCCCGGGTCTTTTTGACATAGCGCGAAACTCCCGTAATGGTTCCGCCCGTTCCCACACCCGACACGAGAATATCGATCGCCCCGTCTGTGTCCTGCCAAATTTCAGGGCCGGTGGTTTCCTCGTGGATGCGGGGATTGGCAGCATTGCGGAACTGTTGCAACAACACATAGCGATCGGGATTAGACGCGGCAATTTCTTCTGCCTTTGCCACTGCTCCGGTCATTCCCTTAGTCCCTTCTGTTAACACCAGATTGGCTCCATAGGCGAGCAACAGTTTGCGCCGCTCCAAGCTCATGGTTTCAGGCATGGTCAGGGTCAGGGGAATCCCCTTAGCGGCGGCGACAAAGGCTAGGGCAATGCCTGTATTGCCACTGGTCGGTTCCACCAGTTCTTTGCCCGGCCCCAATAATCCCCGTTCTTCCGCATCCCAGATCATGGCCGCGCCAATACGACATTTGACTGAATAGGCCGGATTGCGACCTTCAATCTTGGCCAGAACCGTGGCGTGAGTGTTGCCAACGACTCGATTAAGGCGCACTAGAGGAGTCCGCCCGATCGACAAACTGTTATCTGCGAACCATTTCTTACTCACAAAATGGCAACTCCATGATCAAAATACGACAGTTCACCAGATTGGCTCATCTTGAATTCATTTTAAATTCATTTTGAATCCATTTAAAATTCATCCTAGCCGATGCACTATCAACCTCTGGTCAAGCTAAACAAATCTTTATAATCAAGGGGGGTGGGCGATCGCTGAGGTTGAAGAATCAAGGTATAGGAGGGCGGGAAGTGGAGATAAGGGAGCGGGTTTTTCAAGTTGGATTGGGAGTTATACTTGAGACTAAATCCGTTGAGCATAGGCTAGTTATGAGGAGAGGCACTCATGCAAGAGGTACTCATGCAAAGGGGAGAATAAATAATCAGTTTTTAATAACCGGATTTAGTATGATATACGGAGTCGTAAATTGGCGGCGCGAAGCCACACTCCCTCTGGTAGTTGCTAACTCAATCGGGCAAAGAGAAGTCATCAAAACCGTTATTGATACCAGAGAGGCCTGGGTGCTAATATCGAGGCATTGATCATTCAATCGCCTCTACCTGAATCCTAAAGATATGGGGAGTTCAGACAAGGAAGACTACGAAGCAAAAGAAAAAGCCTTTTACAGTGCAATGATAGCTGCATGGCTTAATACAAGGCTTGAACGTGATAAGCAGTTATTAGGTTTGTCAGTTACAGCTATTGGATTGTTGGTTACTTTGCTAAGAACAGTTGGAGTTTCAAGCCCTTTACAGATAATCCTTTTTGGTCTTGCACTTTTTGCCTTTCTGATTACTGTAGTTTTAGTCATTTATATTCTGGGCGAGAATTCTACACATATTGAAAAAATATTAGGAGGTTCTGAAATTGAAAGCAGAAAATTGATGTGTCTAGATAAAACTGCCGGGATCAGTTTCGTCGTAGGTATGGTGCTAATCGTTATAATTGGGATGGATTAGGCGGGGTTTTTCCAGTTTCTGTGTGGAAACGATGTCTATAGTGATAGTTTATTGTGCAAAATAGTCCTAAAAGTCTTGCCCAATAAGCATTTCACGATGCCATAATCAAAAATTATCACACACAGTCAAGAAGAGCCTCGCCGGTAGTTAACTTAACTAAAAAAGGAATAAGCATAAGCATGAGCCAAGAAAAATCCTCTGATACTCATCGTCAATCTGTAACTGTGAAGCGTAGTTGGAATGGAGTGGTCAAGCTACGTCCCCAACCTCCAAAGGCTTCCCAGACAACCCCTAAATCTAGTCCTAATCTAACAAATCCCTCGGCAACTTCAGGTGGTAATGGGTCTAGCAGCGCGGGTGAATCAGACAGTAGTAACTGATAACGTCCGAACGTCTGAACGTCCTCCCTACCCCGCTACGCACTCAGGGACTCATGGGGGTTTGTTGAAGACGGCTGTTGGCCAGGATCTCTTATAATGGGGAAGTCGGAATGTTTTTTCTTCCTATGCCAGTAAGTGCTGAAGCTCTTAAGCAAGACTTGGATCGACTAACTGATAATCAGCTTCAGCAAGTGGCTGATTTTATTGCCTTCTTAAAGTTTCGCAGTCAGCGTCATCAGGCTGTTCTCGATCCAATGCAACTGGCCGATCTGTTTGCAGAGTTTGCTGATGAAGATCGCGCCTTTGCTGAAGAAGGTATGAATGACTATGCAGTAATACTCCATCAAGAAGACCAATCATCGAAAATTTGGGTCTGAAACCCCGTCGTTCTACGACGGCTTTACTGTTAAATATTAGCGCATTTACAAAATATATGCTAAAATATGAGACATGGAAAAAGCCTATTCTTACCGATTTTACCCAACACCAGAACAAGAGTCGCTATTGCGGCGCACATTGGGCTGTGTAAGATTAGTTTACAATAAAGCTCTCCACGAACGAACACAAGCTTGGTATGAAAGACAAGAAAGAGGAGGCTACGCTCAAACTTCTTCAATGCTAACCGAGTGGAAAAAGCAAGAAGAATTAGACTTTTTAAACGAGGTAAGCTGTGTACCCTTACAACAAGGGTTAAGACACCTACAAACAGCTTTTACCAATTTCTTTGCTGGTCGTACTAAGTATCCTAACTTTAAGAAAAAACATCAGGGAGGAAGTGCCGAATTTACCAAATCTGCTTTTAAATTTAAAGACAAACAAATCTATTTAGCCAAATGCACAGAACCTTTACCTATTCGA
>NZ_JAPZQJ010000252.1:0-7352 GCF_027530405.1 Microcystis sp. LE19-41.2A
ATTGCGGGGATCGGGGGAAAATTCAGGTACTTTTTCCCTGAAAATTAGGTAGTTGACCACCTGAAAATCGGTAAAACCCCACACCCCACACCCCACACCCCACACCCTGCCCCTAGGAAAAGCTTTTTCAGCAAACCCTACTTAGGCACTCTTGCCAGAGTACCTTTTCTAGCTGAATGCTGGCTGCTATGCTTTTACCACCAATACGGAACAGGTAGCTTCTGCCACCACGAGACTACTAACAGAATCTTCGATCACCCGTTGAACTCCCGTTAATCCCCGGCTGCCGATCACGATCAGATCAGCTTGATAGATATTAGCTAAACGAATAATTTCCTCCGCTGGATCACCAAAGATGACCTCGATTTCACTAGGGGTAGCAATCTGGGATTGATAGCAGCGCAATTGATCTTCAATGATCTCACGGGAGGGGTGAGGGCGATCCACTGCCGATTCATCTCCCTCCTTACTGAGAATATGGGTGAGTATAATGCAAGAATTTGCCGTTAGAGAAAGGGAATTCAAAGCATGGAGGACTCGATGGGATGATTCCCCACAATCCAAGGCAACAACGATATTTTTAAACATTTTGACTAAATCCTACCGCTAAATAAATTTCCAATTAAGATTCCAAGGCAAAAAATCTATAGATAATTTTATAGGTTATTGCGATCGGTTAGGATTTCATAACCTGTGGCGGTTACTAGGACAGTATGCTCAAATTGAGCGGAGAGAGCATTATCCATCGTCACCACCGTCCAACGATCGCGTAAAGTTCTGGTATGTTTAGATCCCCCATTGACAATTGGTTCAATTGCCAGAGTCATCCCGGCGCGGAGTTTGACATTGGGTAACTCATTAGTGCGAAAATTAAATACCGAGGGTTCTTCGTGGAGATTTCTGCCGACTCCATGGCCGGTAAAATCTTCTACCACCTGGAAACCGTTAGCTTGAACGTGATCTTCGATCGCTCCTGCAATATCGAGCAGATAATTGCCCGCTTTTACCTGATTTATGCCTTTATATAAAGCTTCTTCCGCTACGCGGATTAATTTTTCGGCTTTGGGAGAGACGGAACCGATCGCGATCGTGATACAGGAATCCCCATGATAACCTTGGTAGTAGGCCCCCGTATCTACCTTTAACACAGAACCGGCTTTGAGGCGTTTTTTCGGGCTAGGGATACCGTGAACGACTTCGTTATCGACGGAGGCACAAATCGAGGCAGGAAAGCCATAATAACCTTTAAAACTGGGAGTAGCACCCATTTCGCGGATACGTTTTTCCGCATAGGCATCCAAATCCGCCGTCGTCATCCCGGGTTGAGCGATCTCGGCGATTTCCTTGAGGACTGTAGCGGCAATTTTACCCGCTTGTCGCATAATAACGATTTCTGCGGCGGATTTAGTTTCGATTCCCCGGCGGCTTTTCTGTACTCGCGGTGAACCTACTTGCTCTGGAGTTTTAGTTTCGGGAAAAAGCAGCTTGGTTAGGATGTTCATGGACAGTTGGCTGTCGAGTCTTTAACTTAACTTAGCATTTTCCCGGCGATCGATGACTGCTCTGGAGAAATCAAAAATCTTCCCTTAGGTGAGGAGACAGGAGACTCCGAGACAGGAGATGGGGAGATAGGGAGATAGGGAGATAGGGAGATAGGAGAAGGGAGTGGGGAGATGAGGATAAAAAAGACAAGAGACAACTATACTAGCCATAAAACCGAAAATTATCGCAAATTTATCTGACTTTTAAGATATTTTGAGCCGATAGCACATCGAGAACTTACTTTTGCAGGAGAGCTAAGGGACATTTAGAAAAGCTATAGTAGGGAAAAGGCTATTTTTCTGGCGAGGTGACAATTTATGGCAGTCAAAAAAGAGTTTTCCAGTTTTCAGGAACTGTTGCAAACCACTAATCTTCCCGTGTTAGTGGATTTCTATGCCACTTGGTGCGGTTCTTGTCAAATGATGGCTCCGATTCTAGAACAAACGGGAATGTATTTCAAAAATCGCCTACAAATTGTCAAAATTGATACAGACAAATATCCCAATTTAGCCAGTAAGTACGGTATTCAAGCTTTACCCACTTTAGTAGTCTTTAAAAATGGTCAACCGATCGATCGAATCGAGGGAGTGATGCAGGTTAACCAACTGGTTCAACATTTACAAACTCTGTTGTAAGATAATTTTGAACCAGAACTAGGAGTTAGTGTCATGGCAAAGGCGATTTGGAATGGTGCAGTGGTAGCGGAAAGCGATAACTGCGAAATTGTCGAGGGAAACTACTATTTTCCCCCCGATACCATCAAAGCTGAATATTTTCAACCCAGTAACACCCATACCATTTGTTCTTGGAAAGGAGAGGCTAGTTATTATACTCTCAGGGTAGATGGACAGGACAATAAAGATGCCGCTTGGTATTATCCCGATCCTAAACCAAAAGCCCAAAATATTAAAGGATATATCGCTTTTTGGCGAGGTGTGAAGGTTGAGAAATGATCGCCATCTACCCCGGCAGCTTCGATCCAGTTACACTCGGTCATTTAGATATTATCGAACGCAGTGTGCCACTATTCGAGCGAGTAATCGTGGCAGTTCTCTGCAATCCCCATAAAAACCCCCTGTTTACGGTCGAAAAACGCATAGAACAGATCAGTTACTGTACAAAACACCTGAAAAACGTTGAGATAGACAGTTTTTCAGGATTGACGGTTGAATATGCCAGATTAAAAGGTGCTAAGGTGCTGTTGCGGGGGTTGCGGGTTCTCTCAGACTTTGAAAAAGAACTGCAAATGGCACACACCAATAAAACTCTCTGGGAAGGAATCGAAACGGTTTTTTTAGCCACCACTAAAGAATATAGTTTTTTAAGCAGTAGCGTGGTTAAAGAAATCGCTCAATTCGGTGGCTCTGTCACCCATCTAGTCCCAGAAAACGTTTCTAGGGATATTTACTCATACTATAGCTAACATACTAAAATACAGTAATGAGGACGATCTGAACCTATGGCGCGCCGAGAACCTAATGATCCCAGAAAAGCAGTACCTAACACTTCTAATAGTGGGGTTCCCAGTCCACCCGTCGATTTCGATATCTATCAGGATCTGGCGCGTCTGCAAGAGATGATTTTTGATAGTTTCCATATCCCCCTCACCCGTTGGACAATCATCGATGAGGGACAGATATCCGAACAGATCGATCTCATCTATGAAACCGTGCCACCAGCAGTACAGAAAGCTTTGGCAATTTTGCAGGAAGAACAGGAAATTATCACTAAAGCGGAGGAATACGCTCAACAAGTCCTTCGTTCCGCTCAACAAAGAGCCGCCCAAATTCTCGATGAGTCCGGTATTATTCAACAAGCAGAACGGCAAGCGGCCCAAATTCGTCAACGGGTTCAGCAGGAATGCGAATCCTTGCAACAACAAACCCTCGATGAAATCGAACAGATGCGTCACAGCACCTTGCAGGAAGTGCAACAGTTACGACAAAAAACCCAAGCTGAATGTCATGAAATTCAAAAAGGCGCTGACGACTATGCCGAAGCGGTTTTAGAACATCTCGATCGAGAATTAGGGGAAATGTTACAAGTTATTCGCAACGGTCGTCAACAGGTAAGATCGAAACCAACATCTTCAAAAAATCTACCCGGAGAACGTCCTTAATCAGTTATCAGTTATCAGTTATCAGTTATCAGATGTAAGTTTTAAGTTAATTAGTTAGTTAGTTATCTTCATCTTTATCCCTGATTACTGTTTACTATTTACCGCTCGCTGAAAAGAACCAAACCTCCGATTCCTCACCGATAACTGATAACGGAATTTCATGAATAACTCCTCCTCGAATTCCCATCTATTCGGACGCTTTCTTAGCGGGTTATTCAGCTGGAAAATTTGGTTATTTGTCCAGATATTTCAAGGCAGTAACAGCTTTTATCGATTCCTGTATCATTATTTATATCGTCGTCCTAAAATCGATCGCATTCTCAGTAGCGATGTCATCTATATTCCCGATAAAAAACTTTATAGCATTCCCCTCGATGTGCTGAAAATGGAGCGGCAAATGGTTAATAGTGAGCGCCAGCAGTTGACTTCTATTACTACTTGGAAAGTTAAAACGATTCATCCCACCATCACCGAAACCGAGATACAACTCCACGATATTACCGTCGATTTACAACAGGTACACCTGATTAAATCAGACCTTAATAACTATGATTATACTAACACTCGCCGCTTGGCTCCTCTGGTGAAAACCTTACTTTTTGAAATTAACCCCAAAATTGCCAGTTTAGTAGAAAAGAAAAATCAATTAAATAGACTGCGAAATCTGGCCGCATCTTCCGAAATTTTTCATTCACAAACCCCATTGTACGATCGAGCAATTAATCAAGTCCAGCTAATTATTGATCAAGCGGAAGCTTTGAGACAAGAATGTTTAAAATTTATCCGAGAAACCCTGATCGAACGGGAATTAGTGCAATCCGAGATCGATAGCAATCTCGTTGATTGTAACCTCGATTTTGCCAGTCAATATCAACTAATTCAAGAAAAATATCAACTCTGGAAAGAAGAAGTACAAGCTTATTTTGAATTAAAAGATTCTTCCCTACCTAAAAATTAACTATGACCATCAGTATTCAGTATTCAGGAGTTAGGAGTCAGGAGCCAGTATTCAGGAGTCAGGAGATTATTTTTATTTATTCTCCCTTTTGCATGAGTGCATGAGTGCATGAGTGCCTCTCCTGATATGTAGCCTATACTCAACGGATTTAGTATTATGTCTAGTTTAACGGCAATTCGTGAACATATTTTTGCTTGGGGAAAACGCACCTATATCATGGGTGTTTTAAACGTTACTCCCGATAGTTTTAGTGATGGGGGAGAATTTGACAATGTTGAAAATGCCCTGCTACAAGCGATGAAAATGATCGAGGCTGGGGCTGATATAATCGATATCGGTGGTCAATCCAGCCGTCCGGGAGCGCAAGAAATTAGCCTAGAAGCAGAATTATTGCGAGTTATCCCCGTAATCACCGCTATTCGACAACAAAGTTCTATTCCTATCTCTCTAGATACCACTAGGGCGATTGTAGCAGCCCAAGGTATCGCCGCTGGGGCCGATTTGATCAATGATATTTCTGGGGGAACCTTCGATCGCCTATTATTGCCGACGGTGGCTAAATTGGCCGTTCCCATCATCCTCATGCACCTGCGGGGCAATCCGCAAACCATGCAATCTTTAACACATTATGACGATTTAGTCAAGGAAATTAAAGAATTTTTACAGAATCGCGTTAAGGAAGCTTTACAGTGGGGTATTGCTAGGGAAAATATTATCATCGATCCGGGGATTGGTTTCGCCAAAACTGGACGACAAAATCTTGAGTTATTGCGAGAATTAGGGCAATTTCGGGATTTAGGTTTACCTATTTTAATTGGATTGTCGAGAAAACGCTTTATCGGCGAGATTACAGGCAAAGATGACCCAAAAGAACGAGTTTTCGGAACGGCGGCGGCCTGTGCTTTAGCGATCGCTAAGGGGGCCGATATCCTGCGCGTCCATGATGTGGCTGCGATCGTAGATGTGAGTAAAGTGGTGGACGCAATCGAGCGAAGTTGAAAATTTTTGCTAGTCTTAGAATCATCCACACTTCGATCGAAATCAGCGATGAATAGCCAACTAACTAGCGATCATTGTATGTTACCCGTGATTCGATCTCCCCGGGATTATCAAGTTTTTCGCATTAGTGCTGGGGATACGAATCGTTTAGCGATCGTCTTCGATTCTACCGTAGCGGGGGATTCCTTGACCGTTTGTGTGGAAATTTTCGATCCCCACGGTCGCACCCCTACCCATCGTCATCATTTTGCCGTAGAAATGTTTTTTATCCTCAAAGGGGAGGGAATGGCTATCTGTGATGGTAAACCGATTCCCCTGGGGCCGGGGGATAGTTTATTAGTCCGTCCCACGGGTATTCACGAGATTAGAAATGTGGGGGACGGAAGACTTTATGCACTATGTTTTATGGTTCCCAATGAGGATTTTTCGGAATTAATTCGCAATGGTATCCCAGAGGAGTTAGACGCAGAAGATTTAGAGGTGTTGATGGGAACTATTAAAGGATAATCAAGCAATATCATCCCTTAAATTTTGGGCTTTTTTTTCAGGAAAAGAGCGATAAAAAAGGTAAAGGTTCCTCCCAGAAGTCCGAAGATTAGCCAATTTAATCTTGGATAGCCTTTATTGATAGCGATGATTGTAGCAATGGCACCGATGAGACAATGCCAGAAAAAAAGCAACAAGAATAAATCTAAGCTCGGGGAAATATCACCAATTAGTTTCATATTTTATCAGTAGAGCAATAGAGTTAATTGTTTAGATAGCAAATCTCTAGAATTTTTCCAATGACCGAGTCCCTGACCCGATTTTATGTTTATTTACATCTATAAGTATTTCTCTTATTTTTTTGTCCAAGGCCATTTTGTTCCCATCTCGGTTAAAGCTGAAAAAAATAGATAGAGAATAAGAAGGGCAACACAAAAGAGAAAAGTCAATAAGTCGTTATTCATCGAGTTATCCCTGATAGCTTAAAGGTCACTGATTCGCTACTATCCATTTGCCCACTACTTAGCAATTGCTGCTTTTCTAGACTTTTTAAACAGGATTGATTATTGTTGCTGTTGTGCCAAATAGTTAAGCACTGTGTCCAGAGTTAATTCTAAGCGTTCTGAGATTTGTTGTGGGGTTAAACCGAGGTCTTGCAGTAGAGGAATTGTTTTCAATTTTTGCAAGTTTATTCCCTGTTCAATTCCCTGTTCAATTCCCTGTTCAATTCCCTGTTCAATTCCCTGTTCAATTCCCTGTTCAATTCCATCTCCAAAAGCTTCTTGATAGAAACGAGTTTGTTTTAGGTCTTGTAGTTCCAACATAGCTTCAATTTCCTCTCGACTTTTTTGGGGTAATTTATAAATGATTATCGTTTCGATTAAATCAATGACATTTTTCTGCACTAAGCGATCGCTCAGTTCTCTTTGAGCCTGTTTAATTAAAATCTTAGCAGAATTAACAGCTTGACTCTCACTTTCAGTGACCAATTTGATCATGGCGATCGCTAAGGAAGGAGTCTCGTCATTTGCCAATTCATCCAGATAGATTCTTTTAATCCTTGACAAGGATAACAAGTCTTCAAATTGCTGGGGATGTTCTCGCTCAATTTCTCGGCTAGGATAAATAACAACTATCTGCCACGGTGACAAAGGTTTATACTGTCTAAGATATAAGAAAAGTTCCGAAAATAATCGATAATATAGGTCTTCATCCTTTTGAAACTGCACTTCTACCAGATAAAAGGGC
>NZ_JAPZQJ010000426.1:0-5291 GCF_027530405.1 Microcystis sp. LE19-41.2A
ATTTTTCTTGATATTTTTCGTCCATGACTATTATCTTGTTCAAGAAAGCAACTTTCTGGCTTTGAGGAATTACTCAGGTCTTGTATTCGCTGATCAAGATTTTTCTGATTTCCTTTAACGGTGATAACATAATCATTTTTAGTCTTGGCTATTAAGCTGATTGTTTTTTTCTGACAGTGTAAAGCATCCCCAGTAAAAACTTTATTTTGGAGAGAGCAATCCTCAATTATAGCTTGACCTTCGTTGATTTCAGACCCTTTTTTGTTTTCGATTCTTTTTAAGTGTAATACTAAGCCACTTTCTTGACTAAACAATGAGACAAACATGATAAAATTTTGTTGTTCATTATTAGGATTCTTTAGGGTGTTTTTGAGACTTTTTCAATCTATGTCTAGCCAATTTATATCACTTCTTTGTCCATATTCTTGTAATGCCCATTCATTAAACATTTTTAACAAACTCTGCCATTCGACTCCCATCATTACCCTTCTAATTGTTGAATAGGATGGGACTCTTTCTGGAATTATGTTAAATTCTTGACTGAGCCTGTGCCGATTATTTTTAGCAAACTCTCCTAGCTCTCTCTAACCTGAGTATCCTAGCATTGTTCCCAGTATTATTACTACTAATACTATCCATAAAGGGTGTCTTTTTCCTTTATTCTTACGAAAGTCCTTGACTTGTTTTAGTTTTTCTATTAAGCTCAACATATATTTTAAAAGTTGGCGGTCACTTCTCATTTTATCTGACTGTGATCGCTTTTACTTTTGATATTCTGATGGGAGAATGAAACAGCCCTACCTTGATAAGGGGGGTGTCTGATAATTTTTAACGCCTACCTACTTAGAGTAATATTTCCTGAAAACCTCTTAATTGTTTGACTTAAGTGACAACTTCACCAGCTTGGACAGAACGCATCGGTTATCAACGGGATTGGGTGTGGCGCGGTTGGCAAATTCGTTATAGTTTTATGCCGGCAAAAAACCCCCAAGATGCCGATAAACCCCCTTTAATTTTACTGCATGGATTTGGAGCGGCGATCGAACATTGGCGCCATAATATTCCTATCCTCAGCCAAAATCATCGAGTTTACGCGGTAGATTTATTAGGTTTCGGTGGTTCGCGCAAAGTACAGGTTCCCTATACCGTTAATCTCTGGGTGGAACAGATACACGATTTCTGGCAAACTTTTATAAATAGACCAGTGGTATTAGTGGGAAATTCGATCGGTTCTTTAGTTAGTATGGCCCTAGCGGGTAAATATCCGGAAATGGTAGCCGGATTAGTTATGATCAGTTTACCCGATGTCAGCCGTCGGAGGGAAATGATTGCCAATTGGTTATTAGATATCGTCACTCCCATCGAAAACTTTTTCACTTCGCCTTGGCTATTAAAACCGATTTTTTACTATCTGCGTCGTCCGCAAGTCTTGAAAAAATGGACAGGAATCGCCTACGAAGACAAGAAAGCAGTCAGCGAGGAATTAGTACAAATTATCGCCGCCCCAACCCTAGATGAGGGGGCAGCCGAGGCGTTTATTTCCCTAGCACAAGCTGTTAATCATCCCGAATATTGTCCACCAGCAAAGTTAATTTTACCACGCTTAGAAATCCCGATTTTATTATGTTGGGGCAAACAAGATCGCATGGTTCCCGTCCAGTTAGCCCAGGGTTTTGTCTCCCTTAATCCTAGAATTAAATATGTAGAATTTGAACGGGCTGGTCATTGTTTACAGGATGAATGTCCCGACCGTTTTAATCCAATTTTATTAGAGTGGCTAGAATCTGTTCCTGTTCTTTGAGAGAATAGGGAGAGTGATTGTTGGTGATAGTCCTATGCAAACCTTGGAATCGACGCTCAACCCTCCCGCAACTGCCTCCGAATTCGACACCACGATTCACCGACGTAAAACCCGTCCCGTCAGGGTAGGTAGCGTTACCATCGGTGGTGGTTATCCCGTGGTCGTGCAGTCGATGATTAACGAGGATACCCTTGATATAGATGGTTCCGTGGCTGGTATCCGTCGCCTCCATGAAATCGGTTGTGAAATTGTCCGCGTCACCGTGCCGAGTCTGGTTCACGCCACCGCTTTAGCTAAAATTAGGGAAAAACTGCTGACCACCTATCAACCCGTGCCGTTAGTAGCCGATGTACATCACAACGGCATGAAAATCGCCCTAGAAGTGGCCAAGCACGTCGATAAAGTGCGGATTAACCCCGGTTTGTACGTTTTCGAGAAACCGAAAGCCGACCGCAGCGAGTACAGTCAAGCAGAATTTGATGAAATTGGCGAAAAAATCGCCGAAACCCTGAAACCTTTAGTAGTTTCCCTGCGAGATCAAGGTAAAGCGATGCGAATCGGCGTTAACCACGGTTCTCTGGCCGAAAGAATGCTCTTTACCTACGGCGACACCCCCGAAGGAATGGTACAGTCGGCTTTAGAATTTATCCGCATCTGCGAATCCCTCGATTTTCGCAATCTGGTCATTTCCCTGAAAGCTTCCCGCGTGCCGGTGATGGTGGCCGCCTATCGTCTCATGGTTAAGCGCATGGACGAGTTAGGTATGGATTATCCCCTGCATTTGGGGGTTACTGAGGCAGGAGATGGGGAATACGGACGAATTAAATCCACTGCCGGGATTGCCACTCTCTTAGCGGACGGTATTGGTGATACGATTCGCGTTTCTCTGACGGAAGCTCCCGAAAAGGAAATTCCCGTCTGTTACAGTATCCTCCAGGCCCTGGGACTGCGGAAAACCATGGTCGAATACGTTGCCTGTCCTTCCTGTGGTCGCACTCTTTTTAATTTAGAAGATGTCCTGCAGCAAGTGCGGGCAGCGACTCAACACCTCACCGGACTCGATATCGCCGTTATGGGTTGTATTGTCAATGGACCGGGAGAAATGGCCGACGCAGACTATGGTTATGTGGGGAAACAGGCCGGTTATATCTCCCTTTATCGCGGTCGCCAGGAAATTAAACGCGTCCCCGAAAATGAAGGTGTAAGCGAGTTGATTAATTTAATTAAAGCCGATGGCCGTTGGGTAGAACCTTAATTAGGGTTTGCTGAAAAGTTTTTCCTGGTGGCAGGGTGTGGGGTGTGGGGTGTGGGGTGTGGGGTTTTACCCATTTTCAGGGAGTCAATTACCTAATTTTTAGGGAAAAAGTCCCTGAATTTTCCCCCCAATCACTCCAATCGCTGGCACTTTTTGATTTCAAAAAAGCCTAAAGATATTATCCAACAAGGTTTTTAGATTTATTCAGCCAACCTTAATTAGTTTTACCGGTAGGGGTTGACATCGATTCAACCCCCGATCATCGGCGAGAATTTGTTACAATGGAAAGCTTGCTAGAAATTGCCGCCCCAGAGAGTCCATGCTACCTACACGCGATTGTGTTCGTCAAACCCCCGCTTACACTCCGGGAGAACAGCCCCAAAGCGCGGGATTTACCAAACTTAACACCAATGAGAATCCCTATCCCCCACCGGCGGAAATTTTTTCCCACCTGCCAGAGCAATTAGAGAAAGTCCGACTCTATCCCGATCCTATCTCCAAAGAGTTACGGCAAACGGCGGCGGAATTATACGGCATAGCAGCCGATCAGATAATCGCGGGTAATGGCTCCGATGATATCCTCAATATCGCCCTGCGAACTTTTGTTAACCCTTGCGAAAGCGTCGCTTTTTTAGATTTAACCTATTCCCTTTACGAGACAATTGCCCGGGTACACGGGGCAAATATTATCGAATTTCCCACTAATGATAAATTTGCATTGGAAGGACCGATTATTTGTCCGGAAGCTAAATTAATTTTTCTGGCTTCTCCTAATCCTCCCCTCGGTAAACATCTTGATCGCGACTATTTAGAAGCAACCTGTGCTAATGCGTCGGGAGTGGTATTAATTGATGAAGCTTATGTGGATTTTAGTGATGACAATCATCTCGATTTTCTCTCCCGTTACGATAATGTCATCATTAGTCGCACTATGTCGAAAAGTTATAGTTTAGCGGGGTTAAGAGTCGGTTTCGGGTTTGCTTCCAGGGCCATTATCGAACAGATGGATAAGGTGCGTGATTCCTATAATTTAGATCGCATCGCTCAAACTTTAGCCACAGCAGCTTTAAAACACCATAATTATTTTGAGCAAGTTTGGCAAAAAGTCCGTCAAACCCGCGGCCGTTTAATTACTTCTCTGCGCGAGTTGGGATTTATTGTTTTTGACTCGGAAGCTAATTTTATCCTCGCTTCTCCCCCCCAGATTAGTGCCAGTGAGTTATATAATCAACTGAAAGAGCGTCAGATATTAGTGCGATATTTTAAACATCCTCGCATTCAGAATTATGTGCGGATTTCTATCGGAACCGATGAGGAGATTGATCGCCTTTTATCTGCTATTCAAGAGATTATGGGAACAAATTAATCTCGATTTACGTCAGGGTTTTATTAGCACTTGAAACCCTGATAAATTCTCGAAAAAAAGGCTAGATCGAGCGGAACAAAGCAGCGACAAACAAGGGTCTAATGGCCTGTCGTTTCTCCCGATTACTAGCCTTGGCTATCAAGATTATTAGTCCCACAAAAGGATTAAATACTAGCGCACAAATTTTTGAACTTATGCAAGTTTATCCCCAAGGAATCACAGTTCAAGAATTGAGCCAACGCTTAAATCGTCCCGTTTCTATGCTCAATCTTTGTCTAAAATCTTTGGTTGCTTCTAAAAAAATCGTGGCCAGAAAAAATCATAATCAGTGGGTTTATACTAGACCTCTTGTAAAAATCAAAAATTGTTGTTAGGGTTAGGAGTCAGTAGTCAGTAGTCAGTAGTCAGGAGAATTAAGAATCAATCATAATCAATTAAATGGTCTCTTTACAGATGTTAGGCAATTTAACCATTATTTTTGCCGTTTTTGAACCCTGAAAAATTAATTATGCAAGAGGGGCTCTTCTGGTTTCTGTGTGGAAACGAGGTCTATACTGATAGAATATCCGCAAAATAGCCCTAAAAGTCTTGCCCAATAAGCATTTCACGACTCCATAAGCAAAAATTATCACACACAGTCGAGAAGAGCCCAAGAGGCTCACTGTTAATAAAAAGGCTTAGTTTATCCGGCTCTTCGTTACTTGTTATGGTTCGATAGGGGGGCATACATCGACTAAATCCTTATCTGGCAAGAGACTTAATTGATTAGTTCGCTCTAGATAAAAACAATTGACAAAAATCGCTAAATGCCTTTCTCTATAAGGGTTCCATCCCTTATAACCCCCGTCCATTGCATAACACAAACCGAA
>NZ_JAPZQJ010000334.1:0-10687 GCF_027530405.1 Microcystis sp. LE19-41.2A
TAGGACTTGCTGAATAATGGTAAAACCCTTTGAAAATAAGGCTTTTGACCTGTTAAAATCTGATGTTAGTGCAAGAAAATAGGATTGGGACATTCAAAAACCTTGCATTATTCTCCTCGTAGTACATAAACTGGTACAAAAAAAGAGGGCAACAAAGCCTGAAACTCCCGACGACCGGCTACTGACTCCTGACTCCTGACTCCTACCCCCAGGAAAAACTTTTTCAGCAAACCCTAAGTAGGTAGCCATGCAGTGTAAACATATACACCACCAATATTATCTATATTTTCAGGTCCAATTTTCTCTTTTTTAAATTTAAATTTTGCTTGTTTCAGCAATTCTTCATACTGCTCACAAGAGACTTTAAAATCTCCCTTTTCCTCCAGACCAGATTGTAAGGCTTGTCTCTCAAGTTCTGCCAAAATCATTTCCCCCTGTCCTTTAGCAATGTCAATAATATGACTGTGGTAATCTTTCAAAGCAGAGTCTCGATCATCCCTATCATTCGGATCATGTTTACGAAGAAATTCATCTCCTACAATCATTAGACCATTAGGCTTCAAATTCTGCTTGATATTATCAAAGTATTTTGCTTTGTCAGCCGTCTTAATATGATGGTCTGCAAACGAGGAAAATATATAATCAAATTCTCCCTCTGGATTGTAAGTACGGCTGTCTTTATTAAGAGTCTTGACTTTTTTATATTGCTCTCTGAATTTACCTTTAAGAATTTGATAGCAATGCCAGTCAATTTCTACGGCCACTATCTCAGTTACATTGGTAATTTTATTTAAGCGGACAGTAAAAATGCCCGTACCTGCACCTAATTCTAATATTCTGATTGGGGAAGAATTATTGCTACTATGCTCTAAAAAAATTTCGATCATTTTTGACATCATATCTTGATAATAAGCGTGCTTTTCTTCATGTTCATCATAGGGTATTACATCAATATATTCAGACATTTCTATAAGTTTTCTTTCATAGGGAACTAGGTCTTTAAAAATCCTCGCTCTTAGGGAATCAGTCTCTGCTTTCTCTTGGATAGTATGGGGAGGTATAAAAACAGGTATTTTTGAGGATAATAATTTCTCAAATAATTCTTCGTGCTGGGCAATCATGTTTAGATCAGCAATAAAAGAGATATTCTTTTCTTCCGTGTTGTCATCATCATATACTGCAAGCAGCTTGCTTCCTGATACCTCAATAATAGAAAAGTCTTTAGTATTGTTAGCTCCCAAGACATCTGATAGCTTTGCCAAACTTATTGCATAAACATTGTATTTCTTAGAATGTTCTCGGAGACTTGCTAGATGGTAATCAAACTCCTTTTCAGAGAAAAATGCAAACACTCTAATGTTTTCTGAACACGAAGTTGTTAAAATTTCCTGTCCCATCGGCTGTGACCAAAACTGTTCTTCGACGTTGACGAGAGCGATTGCCTTGACATAACAATTTTCTAGATTTCTTTGTAAAGAAATAAGATATAATGGATACTGAGATGCTGGAAGTGAAAAGGTCGATTCTATATTTCTAGAACGCTCATAAAGTTGAGAATAAGAGTCATAAATAACTCTTTGAAAGCAAAGGTTTTTCTTGACATAAGCATTTTGAGAATTTAGTGTTTCTACTTCATCATGAACCCTGCCGAGGATATTACCTATGTCACGGAAATAAACATGAGGAGATCGTGTTCGCTCTGCCAAAAACTTTTGCCAGTCAGGAAACCAGCCGTTTACCAATGCTTGACACATCTTGTTGTTCCATTCAGAATTCATATCTTGTAGCAATTTTACCCAATCGTCACGGTTAGCAGCTTCAATTGCTTGATAGCGTTTTAACGGCTCAATTAATCTTTCACCAAAATTGATAATCTTAATTTTTTCTAGCCGTGCGACTAGCAAACCAGTCTCAAAGTTTAGCCAAGAGCTTTTAGAAGCACCAGGAGTTAAGCAGACAACGCCAATTTTGGCTTGCTGCGAAGCTTTCATAGTTGCGTCATACCAGTTTTCTCCTGGAGGTATATCACGAGATGATATCCAACTTTTTAGAGGAGAATATTTAAATATTGTGTCGGCGAGATGTTCCGCTAGTGGCCTCCCCCACTCGCCTGACCAAGAGATAAAGACTAGTATTTCCATAAAAAACTCCATTGTAGAGGTAATAATTCTTTAATTTGAAGAGATGAGTGAAGTAAAGAAAGATTACTCGATTATGCCTACTCCAAAAGCCTCATCCCCCACTTGTAGTTTACCTTGTGTGGGCATAGCAATGGCAAACGGAAGATGATATGTAACTGGTTCTCCATCGTCATAAGCCACTACCTCAAACGCCTTGACTGGATCGAAGTTTTCAAAATGGCGTGTGAAGGAAAACCTGTCACTATTAGCTCTTATGATCTGTTCAATCTTAACAATCCTATGGCTTGCTGTAGGCTGTAACTTAACAGGCGCAAGCATTTTTAGTTCTTGAAGGAGGTGAATAGTAGTGCTATAAGCGATCTCATCCGTCTCACGAGCGCCCGTTCTTCCACATTCGGCGATCACTCCAACTCCGCCTAACCGGTTAACTTCGTCTATAAGCATAGTATGTCCTCGATGAACTTCCCAGCCGTGAGTATAAATCTCTAATCCCGTCATCCAGAACATTTCCAAATGGCGATCTGTTAAAGCCCCAGCACAAAAAGGTCTTGTTGGAGCAGAGGTTGAATGCAAATCTAGTATATAGTCCATCTCTATCAGATAGGAGGCGAGATCCTTAGCCAATTGAGATTCGTGTCCAAAAGCGTCAGATTTTCCGAAAGCTCTGTTGAGATCAAAGTCAACAAAACGTCTTGTAAGTCGAATGGCTTTCAGATTGGCAACTAGCGTCAGCAAACGACCTCGTAAAAGTCTGCCCCCTACAGCTAACTCACGCTCCAAAACCTCGATAGCATTGAGTCCACAAGTCTCGTCTCCATGTACCCCTCCTACCACACATACCGTTGGACCTAGTTTGCCTGAGTCAAACGACACCAGACGAAATCCTCCCGAATTTACTATCATCTTCATCTACAATTATCTGACTGAAACTTGATCCTAGCTTTTTTGATTTAAACGAATCATCTGAGTAAGCCAGATAGAGAGTAAATAAATAAACCAAGGTATGGAATGGCAAGAATCAAAGGAACATACTTCTCAATCTTGGATAAACGTCTATATTGGATGCGCGGATTTTCCTCCAATATTTCCCATTCTCTCTTGTAGCAAGGGAAAGGTAAATTTGGCTCTATTTCGTAAATTACCTGGAATTTCAGAAAGTTAATTTGTTTATATGAATCAATATTGCTACGCCATATAAAACAGAGACAAACTCCCAAAGTTGCTAATATTAGTAGAACAATATATTTATCTTTAGATTGAGGTAACAAGATTTTTTCAACCAGTACAGGAACCAGAGTTAGCAAGCCAGATAGTAATGACAAATAGAAGGTATTAGTCTTTCCTCTTCTTTCAGTAACTCTATCCATCATCTCCACATACATTTTGTACTGCTCTAAGAGATGAGATTGAAAGTTGGCTCCATAACTTGCTTTTATTGCTTCGTTTGAATTAGGCAGATTTAACTGTTTGTCAGCGTTTTTTAAAAGCGGCTTCTTTTGTTCTTCTTCACTTAGATTTCTATTCATCCTTTCTATCTCTTTCTATCTCTTTTTAGGTTAATTTGCGGTCTCTTCACTTCAGCATTGGGCTTTTTCTTCAGCTAGTGACTTGGCGATCGTGTCAACATCATCAGAATCATCAGGCTCTCCTCGACTTTGTGTGATAATTTTTGCTTATAGAATCATGAAATGTTTACTGGGAAAGACTTTTAGGACTATTTTGCGAATATTCTATCAGTATAGACCCCGTTTCCACTTCTGGGATCGTTGAGTTATCTCCGGCAATTCTGCTAGGGTCATCCGCTTTACCTCAGTGACATCTGACCTCTAGGATGGCACTAAGGCACTAGACCTTGAGAGTAGTTCACTTTACAATAATCTCGTCGGCGCTGTCGGGTTGGTTCATTTCCGTTAGGGTTTGCCAACCTGATTGCCAGAGATTCGCGTCTTGCAACTGTTTAGCATTAATCCAGAAGCGGACAGTCGGATCGCAGGAAGCGACTAATTCCGCAAAAACCCATTGACCGCGATTTTGACGATTGACCACTTGAAAATGTCGCCAGCCCCATGTTTTTTGTTTTGCCGTCCATTTTGACCCCAAGAGATGGGGATACTTCTGTTTTTTGGGCATAAAAGTTAAAACACCTGAGTGCGGGATAGGCTAAAACCCTTATATTATCCTAGTTTGCCAACCCGATTTTTTTCCGGTAGCCAAGGAGAGGAAAAATTATCGGGGCGCTTAAGTGCGCCCCAGTTTTGGCTAATAACCGCGCCAAACACCAACCAAAACCCCTTGCACTTGTACTTGTTCAGTATTGGCTGTAATTGGTTGATATTTTTGATTGGAGGGTTGGAGAGTGATGATTTCGCCTTCTTGGTAGAAACGTTTTAAAGTAGTGCCGTGGCCTTCGACTCTGGCGGCGACGATTTCCCCATTGGACACCGCTTCATTACCCGTGAGAGAACGCATAATCACCAGATCCCCATCGGCAATATGATCCTCGATCATACTGTCTCCGGAAACCCGCAGAGCATAACAGTCTTGACTGCGTTGCAACAGGTTAGAAAGATCGAGTTTTTCTTCCACATCGGTGAAGGGTTCCACTAAACCACCAGCAGCGATCGCACCTAGAACCGGTAAACCTTGCACTGGTTGTTTGAGAATCCGCAGGGTGCGTGCTTTTCCTTCTGTCCAATCAATATAGCCTTTGGCGCGTAAACGTTCTAAACGGCTTTGAATCGGTGCGGGAGAGCGTAAATTCATCGCTCGCATCATTTGCCGGATGGAAGGGGCGTGTTGAGTAGTGCGAATATACTCAATTAGCCAGTCGTACAACTCCTGTTGCGCTTGAGTAAGGGATTCGAGGTTAGTCATGATCTATTTTCCTATGCTTGGGTTAAGATAATTTGTACTTTAGTTCATTTGTGTTTAACCTAGTACATCTTAACTTCATCGGCTGACTAAATCAACTGGTTATTAGAACTCTTGCGAAAATCAAAAATTGTCGTGCTTGGTTAGGAGACTCCGAGACAGGAGATTATGGCTCTTCGTTACTTGTTATGGTTCGATAGGGGGGCATAAATCGACTAAATCCTTATCTGGCAAAAGATTTAACTGATTAGCTCGCTCTAGATCAAAAACAATTGACAAAAATCGTCCAATGTCTTTCTCTATAAGGGTTCCATCTCTTATAACCCCCGTCCATTACATAACACAAACCGAAGAACCGAGATTATTTCTATTTATTCTTCCGACACCCCACACCCCACACCCCACACCCCACACCCTGCCCCCAGGAAAAACTTTTTGCCGCAAACCCTAATTAATAATTCATAATTCCTTCTCCCTGCTCATAGACAGTCTTAACGAGTAATTTAGATAGTCAACAGCTTATCTTCTGACCTAGCACTTTTTTTTAAAAAGTATCATTAATTTTTATCTCAATTCTGAATATTAATTAATCCCAGGGTCGGTTGCTGGCAAACTCAGCAGCGTATTAAGAAAAAATAACGAATTGCTAGAAAGCCGAGAATCTGGATAATGATCGAGGTGGAGACAGAAAAATTGCTCTACTTAAGCCTGTCTGCCGTAAGCGTCCAATAGTAGATAGGGAGTCAAAAGCGACGCTCAAGAAAATCCTTCGGTTGTCAGGGAAACGAGAGGATATTTAGTGCGAAATTGAGCCGTAAAAAAACTTAAAATCCCGACAAATATCGTAAAAACTAAGGGGAACACATGACCAAAAAAACCTATGCAACCATAGACGGTAACGAAGCTGTTGCACGCGTTGCCTATCGTCTCAGTGAAGTAATCGCTATTTATCCTATCACTCCCTCCTCGCCTATGGGTGAATGGTCCGATAGTTGGGCGGCCGAACGCAGAGCTAATCTCTGGGGAACCATCCCTTCCGTAATCGAAATGCAGAGCGAAGGTGGGGCAGCGGGAACCCTGCACGGAGCGCTACAAACAGGCTCTTTAACTACTACTTTCACTTCCTCGCAGGGATTATTATTAATGCTCCCCAACTTCTACAAAATTGCGGGGGAATTAACCTCTTCAGTGGTTCATGTGGCTGCCCGTGCTTTAGCAGCTCAAGGATTGTCAATTTTTGGGGATCATAGTGATGTCATGTCTGCCAGAAGTACGGGTTGGGCTATGTTAGCGGCTAATTCCGTTCAAGAAGCTCAAGATCTGGCGGCTATTGCCACGGCTACCACCCTAGAAACCAGGATTCCTTTTCTGCACTTTTTTGATGGGTTTCGTACCAGTCATGAGGTGCAAAAAGTCGAATTAATTAGCGATGAAACTCTCAAAGAACTGATCGATGAAGACCTAATTATTGCCCATCGTCAAAGGGCTTTAACTCCCGATCGACCGGTTTTACGAGGCACGGCACAAAATCCCGATGTTTATTTCCAGGCAAGGGAAAGCGTCAATCCTTTCTATTATGCTTGTCCCGATATCACTCAAAAAATTATGGATCGTTTTGCCCAATTAACAGGACGGCAATACCATCTCTATGAATACCACGGTGCGCCCGATGCCGAAAGAGTGATTATGTTAATGGGATCGGGAGGGGAAACCGTCCATGAAACCGTGGATTATCTCAATCAAAATGGGGCTAAAGTTGGGGTCTTAAAAGTTCGTCTTTATCGTCCCTTTGCCGCCGACAAATTACTGGCAGCTTTGCCCACTACAGTGAAAAAAATAGCCGTTTTAGATCGCTGTAAAGAACCCGGTGCCGGGGGCGATCCGCTATATTTAGACGTGGTAAATGCCTTTATGGAAGAGTACGAAGGCAAGCTGCCGAAAATTGTGGGAGGACGCTACGGTTTATCTTCCAAAGAATTTACTCCAGCCATGATTGCCGGTATATTTGATAACTTAAGTCTCGACAAACCGAAAAATCACTTCACTATTGGTATCGTTGACGATCTTACCTTTTCCAGTTTGGAATATGACCGCAGTTTTTCCACTGAACCGGACGAAGTAGTGCGGGCGGTTTTCTACGGTTTAGGTTCCGATGGTACGGTGGGAGCTAACAAAAACTCAATTAAAATTATCGGTGAAGATACTGATAATTATGCCCAGGGTTATTTCGTCTATGATTCCAAAAAATCTGGGTCTGTCACCGTTTCTCACCTACGCTTTGGCCCCCATCCGATTCGCTCTACCTATTTAATCACCGATGCTAACTTTATCGCCTGTCATCAGTGGGAATTTATCGAACAATTTGACCTGCTAGAAACCGCTAAATCGAACTCAATTTTTCTCCTGAATAGTCCCTATCCACCGGAGGAGGTGTTTAGTCACTTACCCCGCCATCTCCAGCAAACTATCATCGATAAAAATCTGCAAGTTTATACGATTAATGCCACTCAAGTAGCCAAAGAAGCGGGGATGGGCAGTCGGATTAATACCGTGATGCAGGTGTGTTTCTTTGCCCTAGCGGGGGTTTTGTCGCGGGAAGATGCGATCGCACAAATTAAAAAAGCCATCCGCAAGACCTACGGCAAGAAAGGCGAAGAAATCGTGCAGATGAACATCAAAGCTGTGGATTCTGCCCTAGAACACCTCTATCAAGTCTCAATTCCCGCCACTGTCACCCCTGAAGCTTTTGAATTAAGACCACCAATTCCCGACACTGCACCCGCTTTCGTCCGAGAAGTCCTCGGCAAAATTATCGCCCGTCACGGGGATGAATTGCCCGTTAGCTCCCTTCCCAACGATGGTACTTACCCCACCGCCACTAGCCAATGGGAAAAACGCAATATTGCCCAAGAAATCCCCGTTTGGGATGCGGATGTCTGTGTTCAGTGCGGTAAATGCGTTCTTGTTTGTCCCCACGCCGTTATTCGCTCGAAAGTCTATGATGAGGCCGAATTAGCCACGGCCCCGGAAACCTTTAAAGTCGCGAATGCCAAGGATCACGACTGGAAAGGGCTAAAATTCACCATCCAAGTGGCCGCCGAAGATTGTACCGGTTGCGGTCTCTGTGTTGATGTTTGCCCCGCTAAAAACAAATCGCAACCACGTCTAAGAGCGATTAATATGGCTCCCCAATTGCCCCTGCGGGAACAGGAACGAGTTAACTGGGATTTCTTCCTTAATTTGCCTAATCCAGACCGATTAAGCCTAAATCTCAATAAAATTAACCATCAGCAAATGCAGGAACCTCTCTTTGAGTTTTCCGGCGCTTGTGCCGGTTGTGGTGAGACTCCCTACGTTAAATTAGTCAGTCAGCTATTTGGCGATCGCATGATAGTGGCTAATGCCACCGGTTGTTCATCTATCTACGGAGGTAATTTACCGACAACACCCTGGGCAGTTAACGCCGAAGGTCGCGGTCCGGCCTGGTCGAATTCCCTCTTTGAAGATAATGCCGAATTTGGCTTAGGATTCCGAGTTTCCATCGATAAACAGGCAGAATTTGCCGCCGAACTCTTAGCAAACCTCGCTAGTGAAATCGGAGAAAGTCTAGCGGCAGATATTCTCAATTGTCACCAAGTCGATGAAGCGGAAATTTACGAACAACGGCAACGGGTAGAGGCCCTAAAATCCCGTTTAGGGCAATTAACCCCGACCACGCAGGTGAAAATGTTGTTATCCGTGGCCGATTATCTGGTCAAGAAAAGCGTCTGGATTGTCGGGGGTGACGGTTGGGCCTACGACATCGGTTATGGTGGCTTAGATCACGTTTTAGCCAGTGGTCGCAATGTGAATATTTTGGTCATGGATACGGAAGTTTACTCGAATACGGGCGGCCAGGCCTCGAAAGCTACTCCTCGGGCCGCCGTAGCTAAATTTGCTTCTGGTGGCAAACCCAGCCCGAAAAAAGACCTCGGTTTAATGGCCATGACCTACGGTAACGTCTATGTGGCCAGCGTGGCTATGGGGGCAAGAAACGAGCAAACGATCAAAGCTTTCCTAGAAGCGGAAGCTTACAACGGGCCATCGTTAATTATCGCCTATTCTCACTGTATTGCTCACGGGATCAACATGACCACCGCCATGAACCATCAAAAAGAAGTGGTGGAAAGCGGTCGCTGGTTAATGTACCGTTATCATCCCGATTTAGCTAAAGAAGGCAAAAATCCCCTACAATTGGACAGCCGTGCGCCTAAGCTTACCGTAGCGCAAACTCTCTACTCGGAGAATCGCTTTAAGATGTTGGCCACCAGTAAGCCGGAGGAAGCTAAACGTCTGCTCAAAGAAGCACAAGCAGATGTGGATACGCGCTGGCAAATGTATCAGTATTTAGCAGCAAAAGGTACAGGGAGCAACGAATAGTTATGAATCTACACACTACCTACATGGGTTTACAATTGCGATCGCCGCTAGTCATCGGTGCGGCCGCACCCTTGAGCGAGGATATCGACAATATCAAGAGAATGGAAGACTTTGGAGCCGCTGCCGTGGTTTTACACTCCTTTTTCGAGGAGCAGATTAAACACGAAAGACTGGCTCTACACCATCATTTTACCCACGGAGCCGAGAGTTTTGCGGAAGCTTTGACTTATTTTCCCGAACCGGAGGTTTTTCACGTTGGTTCCGACGAATATCTCAACCATATTCGCAAAGCCAAAGAAATGGTCGATATTCCCATTATTGCCAGTCTCAACGGTGAGACCTCTGGGGGATGGTTGGAGTATGCCATTCAAATTCAACAAGCGGGCGCTGATGCTTTGGAGTTGAATGTTTATTATGTTCCCAACGACCTGGAATTAACCGGAAATCACGTCGAACAAAACTATATTGATATCCTCAAAATTGTCAAATCGGAGGTATCAATTCCCGTCTCGATGAAGTTAAGTCCCTACTTTAGCAATACGGCCAATATGGCTAAACAATTAGCGGAAGCGGGGGCCGATGGGTTGGTATTATTTAACCGTTTCTATCAGCCGGATATCGACTTAGAAACCTTGGATGTTCACCCCAATATTATCCTCAGTAATCCCCAAGCGATGCGTTTACCCCTGCGCTGGATTGCCATGCTTTACGGTCGTGTACCGACGGATTTTGCCGCTACCAGTGGTATTCATAACGCCATCGACGTGATCAAAATGATGATGGTGGGGGCAAAAGCGACCATGTTAGTTAGTGTTTTATTACGCCACGGTTTGGAGGAAATTACCAAGATCGAACAGGGTTTGTTGCATTGGTTGGAAGAAAATGAGTACGAATCGATCGAGCAGTTAATTGGCAGTATGAGTCAAATGAATTGCCCGGATCCCACTGCTTTTGAACGGGTACAGTACATGAAAGCTCTGCAAAGTTACGAACCTGTTTGGAAACGTTTTCAAACCACCAGCAAATAAAAGTGGGAAGTGGGAAGCTTTTTCAGTGATCAGTAAACAGTAATCAGTAATCAGTAATCAGTGAACTGAAAACTTAAGTAGGTAGGCGTTAAAAATTATCAGACACCCCCCTTATCAAGGGGGGCAGGGGGGATCGGCACCCCCCTTATCAAGGGTGATCCCCCCGCCTATCGGCACCCCCCTTATCAAGGGGGGCAGGGGGGATCGGCACCCCCCTTATCAAGGGGG
>NZ_JAPZQJ010000487.1:0-2668 GCF_027530405.1 Microcystis sp. LE19-41.2A
TCAGGTGGTCAATTACCTAATTTTCAGGGAAAAAATCCCTAAATTTTCCCCCCAATCACTCCAATGGTAGGCACTTTTTCAGGGAAAAAAAGTCTAAAAGCCTTATCCAACAAGGTTTTTATATTTATTCAGCAAACCCTAAATACTGTCTGAACCCATTTTTTTGCGCTTCGCTCTTGAAGCAGTTGTCAAAACGTCCACACCATCGGTGAAAGCAGGGAGGCATCGCGACTGGGGTTGTCTCTTTCATCGCTGCTCTCTCAACGTCAAGTGCTTACTCTATAACGATTATACTCTATTATACTCTTGTTGATCGTTTAAGTCCCACTAGGATAAATTGATCTCTAATAACCCCGGTGGTGGCGCAATCTCGATGCGTGCCGCTTTCAGATCCACCAGTGGAACAATTTCTTTGACGAAGGGGACCAAGGCCGTGGCCTCTGAGTCGGAGGATGGACTTTTTTTCTTGACGGAGGCTAGATTTGCTTCTAGTTGCACTGCTAAAATGTCATTACCCGCCCACAAAATATCTACTACAACCCCGATTTTTTCTCCTGTCAGGTGATGATAAACCTCTAAGTTTACTAGCTCACTAACATGATATTCATCCGCTTTTAGGCGAGGTTTTTCTAGTTTATTCGCCCATAATTTATATCCGCGCAAAGCTTCGGCTTGTTCCCGATTTTCAACCCCCTCTAACTTGATAACATAAACATTTTTGCCCGGTAGCTCACGTCCCCTGAGCAGAGTAATTTCTCGGATTTCTCCCCCCTGGGGTCCTTGTATTCCCCTCATCCCTCGCTTCTGAAAACGTTCGGGAAAATCTGATACCGATAAAACTCGCAATTCTCCCTCCAGTCCCTGGGGTGCTACTATTGTCCCAATTTCTAGCCAATTTTCTTCCATTGTCTCGATACTTTTTGCTATAGCTTTCCCTAGTATATAGCCTTTTTTGTCTCGCTCCTAGATTTTAAAAGTCTTGGTAAGCTAAAATTTTTAGTTGACCTCTACTCCTGACCATTTTTTGACTTTTTACTGGTGACTTTTGACTAAATTATGACTATTTGGCAAGCGGATTTTTATAAATCTTCATCTTCTTCACCTCTTGAGACAGTCTGGCAATTGTTAATTTCCGATTCTCTTGGTCATCTTATCTATGAAAATTCCTGTCCCCAATCCCAAGCTAATAGCGACTGGTTAACCCAACAGTTACAGCAAGCTTGTCAAGTCTCCCCTCCGGAAATTATCCAAGTTTTTCGCCCCCAATGCGCCAATTTATTTCTCCTCGCTGGTCAGAATTTACAGATCAAAATTGAGTTAACCCGTCACGTTAACGCTCTGAAAAAACAGCTAGAATTGCGGCAAATCCCCATAAATATCGACTCTCCTCCACCGCAACCCCTACCAGACCAATTTTTAGGTCAAGAGTGGCGTTTTGCTCGCTTTCCCGCCGTTGATTTAGTTAACTTTTTTGGCGATCGCAGAATACCGATTCTTTCCCTACCAGAAGCCTTTTCTCCTTTAAAATTAGGTTTAGCCTCCACTCTCATGATCCCCGGCGTGGTTATTACCGGTGGTAAAAAATCTCTTGCCATCGCTCGTTGGTTAGAGGAAATTAACCCGGTATTTATCGATCATATTCCCACAGAAAGGGGGCGATCGGGCGGTTTAGTCTTGGAATCGGGTCTAAATGAACGTTGGATTTTTCTGACCTACGAAGATGAAGAAGTGGCCCTGGCAGCCAATGTTTATCAAGCAACCAAACAGGAAAGCCAAGGTTTGCACTTTCTCCTGATACAACCGGATGATTCTGGTCGCACTTTTACCGGCTTTTGGCTACTGAAACAAGTTTAACCCCCAAGCTGTCCCCAAGAGGCAAAGAATACCCGCTAAACCCGCTAAAGGTTGGTTATAGATACCTTTGACCCAAACTAACCCAGAATCGCTGTAAGACATCAATTCGGCACTGTCTAGCAAAGCTAATCCCCACACCCAACCGCTATGAAGTCCCCAAGCTAATCCTAAACTACCATGATCGATCGCCCGCGCCCAGACCAGAACCATCCCCATCAGAAATAAACCGGGTAGTTGCGGCAGCGTTTGCTGACGGTCCCAAAGCAGGTGCAGCAGGGCAAAAATTAGGCTAGAAATGGCTCCCGCCACCCAAAAACCGTATTCTTGGCTTAATTGGCTCAAAAAGATGCCCCGAAAGATTAATTCCTCGGTAATACCCACCCAGAGAGCCACTATCAACAGGGGTAAACTCAAGGAAAAAGCGCGAGTGAGGTTTTTGGGCTGCCAATGTACCCATGTCAAAATCCCCTCTAGGAAAAAAATTATCCCTAATCCCACCACTGCCAGGATTAATCCTTTAGTTAGGGAGATAAATAGGGAAAATGACCAAATTAATCCGTAATTATGGAGGCTGCTCCCCTCTATCTTCAATAATCCCCAGATAACTAAGGGAGCCAAGGCGTAAAGAGAGGCCACTAGGGGCAATTTCTGGTCAGGTTTTGTCCCTTGCAGCGGTTGCCATCCCAAACGACTCCCTAAACCAATGGCAATCGGCAGCCAGAGAATTAACCAGGCTAACAGGAAAATAATAATTTTTATTAAGGCGGCAATCTCCATTGTCAATTAGGTGTTATGGAAGTGGGGTGTGGGGTGT
>NZ_JAPZQJ010000635.1:0-19647 GCF_027530405.1 Microcystis sp. LE19-41.2A
CACTTGTTCTCGATAACAAGATGTTATTATTTTTTTTAGACCTAACTTTTTGAAGTTTGCAGCAAAATACTTAAAAAAGTTACTAATTCGGGGGTCATCGCAATTGCAATAAACTACTTTATTTTCAAAATGACTTTTATAATGTTGCAACTCGCTTTCTATATCTGAAAGTTGTGTATAAAACTCGTCACTTTTTAATTTTTTAGCATTTTGCAATAATTTATTTGTCGCATTTCTTACCATGTTCAACCTTTTTTGATTTAAAAATGTTTTGTTTTTATTTACTTTTGGTTATCTGATTAAATATTTCACTGCCTAATACTTGAAGAGAGGTTTTAGAAATTTCAAGCATAATATCAAACATTTTTTTGATAAGTAGGGAGGCACAATTATTTGTAGGATGGGTTAGCGGTAACGTAACATGATCGGGGGTTGGGTTTCATGCTTCTAATACTAAATCCGTTGAGTAACGCACAGAAAACGGGTTTCTCCGAGAAACCCGTTTTCTGCTCATGCAAAAGGCAAAAAGGGGAATAAATAATCAGTCTTTAATAACCAGATTTAGTATAACTTCACAGTTTCAATCAATGTGCATGGTGCGTTCCCAAAAATCGATCGCCGCAGTAGCAGGACTTGCATTAGGGAACGCACCCTACGGCGATAGCTGCTGCTTTCTGCTACGGGTAATGTATGTATAACGTTGGCAATCAGCGGCTCGCGACCTTGGACGATCCACACCGCCCGATTTTATCGCGAGTCCGCTGCATTGCGTTGTTCGCCGATGGGAGAATCGTCAATCCGGTAGTGCTCTACGGACAGCTTTCTTCCGAAAGCCTCCATACCGGCGGGAATCACTGGTGTGTTCCATTCCGGCCCTGCGAAGGCGACCAAAGCATCTTCGTCGCGCCATCGGGTGATCATGGAATACGTGTTGGGCGCCCATCGAGTAGGCATCCCAATCTCGCACGAAAGATTGCCGGGGGCTCGCGTGACTGCATCGACGGACAGGGAGCGAAACCCGGCCTCAAAAGCGGAACGGGTTGATGGATCAATCTCGACACGAAAGATGCGAAGAATCATGGCTGGTTGGCGAACTACATATTATACAGAAACTTTCTGTCTAACACTCTCCAGAGTAACGATAGGTGGAAACTTTCGGCATATTCCCCCATTTTACTGCAATCGCCGGAACTTTTCCCCATATTATACCCAAGAGCGTATTAGCCAGATTAAACAACCTCTTTTAAGTGGATTCCTAACAACAAGCTGAAATAAAATAGACTTTTCGGGAAGTGTAGCACTAATTCTTCAATCCACCCCACAATTACCTAATTTTCGGGGAAAAAGTGCCTAAATTTTGCCACTGATCGCTCCTGTGTCCGACACTTTTTGATGAACAAAAAAGTCTAAAAGTTTTATCCAACAAGGTTTTTAGCTCTATTCAGCCAACCCTATTTATTGGTGTACTTGCAAATGAAGGACATAATGACCTAAAATCAGGTTATCTGACCATAATTCGTACTCTAGACGCAAATATTCGGGGAAATTATCCCCCTCTAATTGGAGACTACGGGTATAGTTGCGGAGGCGAAAAGCGTAACCCGGTTGAGGACTTTCGGCATTTAACCAGTAGCGACTGACACCAAAAACCCCTTGCTCCCAAAAATGACGATAGGCGAATTTTCCCTGGCCCTGCATGGTCATAATTACCCGGTTGGCCGAAATTTCCAGCCAAATTAACTTATTTTGATTATTTTCGGGTTTAAGTGTCTCTATTTCTGCGAGAGCCACCGGTGGTTGATTGAGGAGAAGATGAAACCGGTGGCGATCCTTTTGGTAGAGGGTAGCGGCAGTGTCTAAAGAGGAGAGGATGGGTAGATCTGTCGAGAGCAGACAGAAGGAAACGGGACGGCGGTGATGGGCAAGCATAGACTAGACTTAATGGTGTCCTTATCTCCACAATAGTGGATTCTCCGCCCACCGCTACCGGCACCGGAAATTTTTTTGAGAAAAAATCCAGAAAACACTTGCATTATTGAGGGACTTATGATTATAATTATTAATTGTGAGTAGCTTTCCTCGGTAGCTCAGTGGTAGAGCGGTCGGCTGTTAACCGATTGGTCGTAGGTTCGAATCCCACCCGGGGAGTTAATCAAAAATAGCAGCGGCAATAGTTTTTATTGCCGCTTTTTGATCTTACTAGAGAATTTCTGCGATCGCATTTTCTGGGCCGACTAGAGAAATGTAAGGATTTTGAAAATATTTACTGGCTACCGATCGCGCTTGTTCGGCAGTAATCTGATTAATAGAATCCAGGAAAGTGCGATCGAATTCAATCCCCAAACCTAAGCTTTCATACCAACCGTATAATTGAGCGATTTCGGCGTTAGTTTGTTTACCGAGAGCATATTGACCCAATAACTTATTTTTAGCTGACTGTAACTCCTCTTCACTCAAAGTTACTTTATATAACCTTTCTGCTTCCTGACGCAATCCCGACAGGGCCATGGCTGTGTTTTGGGGTGCAGTTCCCATATAAATGACAAATTGGGAAGAATCGAGACGGGTGGGATAAAAAGCGGAAACATCGTAGGCTAATCCCCGTTTTTCTCGCAATTCCACGAATAAACGACTAGATAACCCATTCCCCAGATAGGTACTCAATAATTTTAAAACGGCATAATCATCCTCTTGCACAGAAGAGCCGGGGTATCCTAACATAACGATCGCCTGTTGACTAGCTTGGACGGTAGTTAAACAGGTGGGCTGAAAATCAAAAGCGGCCGGGGGTAAACTAGATAAAGGAAGATCGGGAATTGACCAACTGCCAAAAATTTCCGTCACTGCTTTTACTGCTTGCTCTAGGGTAATACGGCCAGAAAGACTAATCACTAGGTTATCGGGACGGAAAAAGCGACTATGATAGGCCTGCATATCCTCCCGTTGCAATTGCGAAACCGTTGCCTCCGTACCCAATAAAGACATACCATAGGGATGATCGGGGTACATAGCTGCGCGTAATTGATTAAAAGCCACATTAAAAGGCTGTTCCAATTGAGAGCGAATGCTTTGACGGGTGAGATTTTTCTCTAATTCGATTTCTGGAGGGGGAAAACTGGGAAAACGAATAATTTCCGCCGCTAGACGCAATATATCTAAAAAATCCTTGGTAACGGTCTTTAAACTAACCACAAAATAATCAGTCCCCGTGTCGGCGCTTAAACCGGCTCCCGTGGACTCAACGCGATCAGCAATTTCTAGGGAAGATAACTTTTCTGTACCTTTGGTGAGCAGCACTGCTAACAGACGAAATAAACCCGCTTTTTCGGTTTTTTCCCAACGAGTACCCGCATTTTTGAGAAAAATCCTCCCCGCAACTAACTCCACGGCCGTATTTTCCACCACTAAAAGGGTGATGCCATTTTCTAAGGTTAAGCGGTGAATTGGGGAAGCGGACATCGTTTATTCACAGGGTTGCATTATTGTAATAGCATATCGCTCCGGGGAGAGATACTGACGAGCGAGACGCTGGAGATCTGACGGTTGCAAACTTTGGATAACTTGGGGATAGATCGTTGCTAGGTCGGCAGCTCTCAGGGTTTGATAATATCCATAAAGTCCCGCTAATTGGCCCGGGGTTTCTGTGGAGAAAATATAATCGTTAGCTAATAACTGTTGAGTGCGGTGTAATTCTGCGGGGGTGACGGGATGATCGTGCAGATGTTGGAGATGTTCACAGATAATAGCTTCAATTGCCGCGGTTTGTGAGCTAGATAGCCAAGCGCCGATGGTAAAGAGACTGGAATCTCGTTGCAGGGAAAAATTACTGTTAATATCGAGGACGATTTGTGCTTCTTCCCGCAGCTGTCGCACTAACCGCGAACAGCGTCCCCCAGCAAGAATTACCGATAGCAAGTCTAATCCAAAGGCATCCTCTAGGCGATCGCATCCCGGTCCAGTCCATCCCATCAAGAGACGACAATGTTCTAGGTGGGGTAAATATACTTGGGAGCGACGAATTTCGATCAGGGGGGGTTCGGCAGCCACTAGATGGGGAGGGGATTCCGAGGGGACGGGAAATTCCCGAAAAGATTGCCGGATAATTTCTAAAGCTGGTTGGGGTTCAATTCCCCCGATAATCGCCACACACATATTTTCCGGTTGATAATAGGTGCGATGGAAACAGCGCATTTGATTGGGGGTTAATTGCTCTAAACAGGGTTGATCACCTAGAATAGAGCGTCCGTAGGGATGGTTTTGATAGATACTTCCGCAGAGGGTTTGGTAGGCAATCCAATCGGGATCATCATAACAGGCCCGTAATTCTTCTAAAACTACATCTTTTTCCCGATAGAATTCCTCATCGTCAATCTCAGCATGGAGGAGAATTTCGGCCAGATGGGGTAAGGTATGTTCAATTTGATCCACACTGGTGGTGAGATAGAAGTGTGCATAATCGTGACTGGTGGCAGCGTTGGTCATTCCGCCACAATTTTCGATTAAATAGTCGAAGAGTCCGGGGGGAAGTTTTTTCGTCCCCTTAAAGATCATGTGTTCGAGAAAATGGGCCATACCTAACCATGGGTCGGGTTCAGCGATCGCACCTGCTTTCACCCACACATCCACCACCACCACAGGAGTCACGGGTAAATACTGATGAATTACGGTTAAGCCGTGATCTAATTGCCATACCTGAGCGGGAAAAGAACTTGTTTGACACTGCGCTATCGACTTGATCAATGTCCGTTAACCAGATTTTTTGTTAAATTCTATACATATGTTATCTTATCTCTTGCCTGCTCAACCATTAAAAAACTTTTGTCATGATTTCTAGACAATTCTCCCAAATATCAGCCTTATCGGTGATCAGTGATCAGTTATCAGATGTGATACTAAATCCGTTGAGTATAGGCTACATATCAAGACAGGCAAAAGGCCCTCATGCAAAAGGGAGAATAAATAATCAGTCTTTAATAACCGGATTTAGTGTGATACCAAATCCGTTTTTAATAGTGTGATTGACTCTCAAGTTATGAATTGTTTCTCCCCACACCCCACTCTCCTATACTTTTTAAACAGGATTTAGTATGAGTTTTCGGTTCACTGATTACTGTTTACTGTTTACTGATAACTGAAAAACCCCCTATGACAGAAAATAGAGATAACTTCAACGAAACTTATAATGCACTAATTGAGCGCATTGTCAATCTAACTTTAGAAGGAAAAATTAGGGCTAAATCACAGGTTTATAACCTTTTAGCCGAGGCAGTAAAAAATGGCACAGGAGAAATTTTTGAGCGTTGTTTAACCGAAAAAATAATCGTTACTCGCTCACAGTTAGAAACAAAAATTAAAGCGACTAGGGTTTTGCGGGCCCTGGAAACGATCGAAAGTGAATGGGAAAAATATCAAAAAACCAATCAGCAAAATTCTCTCACTGCAGCGGCGATCGATAATCTGGTGAAAATCGATCGAGAGGATCGTTTACTGACTTTAGTAAATTTAATTGATCCCAATCAAAATAATGCTTTAACCCTAGAACAATTACAACAGTTAGCCAAGCATTTACAGACAGTTTCTCAGCAGCGGGGAGAAGCGGATTTATGGCAAATTGCCACGGGGATTAATCTGGGGTTAAATACTTGGTCAAATTTATCGAATGATCTCACCAGTTGGCTCTACGAACAAAATCGCAATCTTGGTTTTACTAATGACAATGAGCGAGTGACTCCTTGGCAAATTTGGGCAAGTAAAGTTAATCCCTCTTGGTTAAAACGAGTCTTAGAAAGTTTAGCTAATCAACAAGCTTTTCATCCTCTCACTCAGGATTTAACTTTAACCGATTGGGTAGAAACTGCTATTGTTTTTCAATATATCCAAAGAGGACTAATTAACTTTTTTGATCAGCGCATCTATAGCGAAAAATTAGGAGCCAAATTATCCATCTCTACCTTTCTCACCTTTGCTTTAATTTGGTCGCTGTTAACCAATAGTTTCGAGCAAGTTAGTAAAAATTCTCTCTATAGTCGGGGCTGTTTTCAGATGGCTTTACAAATTCTGAGAACCTTTGCTCAACGGGATTATTTTCCTTTATACGGAGGAATTTTTGCCTCCTTTTCTGGCAGTTATCTCAAGGATGCGTTAGACTATTTATCAATTCCTCTGCGTTATGTGGAAGGCACGGGAGAAAAGGCGAGAATTTTAACTTTAATTGCCTATTCTAATCGCATTCGCGGCGACTATCGACAGGCCAGAGAATGTCATCAACAAGCTTTAGAAATTGCCCGTCAACAACAGGATTATGCTTGTGAAATAGCTAATTTAAACCATTTATCCCGTCTCAATGCTATCCAGAAAAACTATGCAGAAGCGATTAATTTAAGTCAGAGAGCTTTAATTTTAAGTCGTCAACAGGGTAATAGTTTAGGACAGGCTAACGCTTTAGCTAATTTGGGTTATAGTCAGGTACAGGAAGCGCAACAGTTAGAGAGATACGATCCCGAAATTTATCAAAGTTCGATCGAGTATTTACAGCAGGGATTAAAGTTAGCGGAAAGTCTCCAAGATTGGCAGAGTAAATCCCTTTGTTGTAGCAGTTTAGGTCTAGCATATATTATCCTCGAAAGACCCCAAGAAGCGATTAATATTCTCCTGCAAGGATTGGAATCGGCCAAATACTACGGAGATGTATATCTGCAAGGTTTATTACTAACTTATTTAGGCGAAGCTTACTATCAAGACAAGAATTTTGAACAGGCAATTTATATGGGTTCTCTAGGAATGTATTGGCTACACGAAATCGGTGCAGTAGAATGGCGACAAGCTGCTAGTCTATTAACGGTTATTCGCGGCAAAAATATCGCAGCTTTTGAACAGACTTTCAGTCTGGAACGTTCCTCCCTGATTAAATCAATTGGACTGGAAGGCTACCAATATATCTCAGAAATTCTCAGCAAATATCAACAGGGTAATTAGTGAATACACAGCCTAAATTATTAATTAATCTCTCGGTACTTTTTCCCCAACCCACGGGAATCAGTACCTACATTCTTAACCTCTTACCCTACCTGAAAAATTTAGAACCAACCCTACTAACAGCTAATAGTTATCCCGACTTTAACTGTTATTCTATCCCCAAAGGTCTCGGCCCCGATCGAGGAGCGAAAGGTCATTTAAAACGCTTACTCTGGACTCAGTTTCGGTTATCGTCAATTTACCGACAATTAAAGGCCAATTTACTCTTTTCTCCCCTTCCAGAAGCGCCGATAAATTCTCCCTGTCGCTTTGTCGTCATGGTCCACGATTTAATTCCCCTGCGGTTTCCCAGTTTTACTTCCCCCTTAACTCACTATTTCCGTTATTATGTGCCGCAGGTATTACAACAGGCAAAACATATTATCTGCAACTCTCAGGCAACGGCCAAAGATATCACTGAATATTATCAAATTCCCGCCGATAAAATTACTTCTATTCCCCTAGCCTACGATCATCATCACTTTCGCCCTATTCAAGATGATAAGCCAGAGCATCCCTATTTTCTCTATCTCGGTCGTCCCAATCCCTATAAAAATTTACCGCGTTTAATCGCCGCTTTTGCCCAACTGCCCCCAGATTTAACAGATTATCGTCTTTGGATTGCCGGCAGCTTTGATCGCCGTTATACCCCCAATTTACAACAACAAGCGCGGGAATTAGCAGTCAGCGATCGCATTAAATTTCTCGACTATATCCCCTACGATCACCTACCCAAAGTTATCAGTCAAGCCACTGCTTTAGTCTTCCCCAGTCTCTGGGAAGGCTTCGGATTGCCCGTTTTAGAGGCTATGGCCTGCGGTACACCCGTCATTACCTCAAATTTGTCATCTTTGCCCGAAGTCACGGCAACAGCGGCAATTTTAATCGATCCCTATCGAGTCGAGTCCCTGGCCGATGCCCTGAAAATTATCGCTCAAGATCGACAATTACAGTCAAAATTAAGTCATCTAGGCAAAAAACGGGCCGATGAGTTTAGTTGGCAAAAAACCGGTCTAGCTACGGCCGCAATCTTAAATCAATATCTAGGGTGTGCTTAACTGACAGCGTTTCCCTTCAAGATGAAGTTTAACCTGATCGGTCATCGTCGGAAAAAGAAAAATAATTTGACAGATCGGCAGCATTTGCTGTAGGATTGATGATCGTGACCTCAATTGGAGAGATGGCCGAGCGGTTGAAGGCGCAGCACTGGAAATGCTGTTTAGGGGTAACTTTAACGAGGGTTCGAATCCCTCTCTCTCCGTACCCAAAGCATCTTATAGGTAGGGTTTGCGGCAAAAAGTAAAAAGTAGGGTGCGTTAGACGGCAAAAATTGCTGCTTTGACTTGAAGGTGACAATCCGTCGTAACGCACCACCTATCATCAACTAAGTAGGGTTTGCGGCAAAAAGTAAAAAGTAGGGTGCGTTAGACGGCAAAAATTGCTGCTTTGACTTGAAGGTAACAATCCGTCGTAACGCACCACCTATCATCAACTAAGTAGCCGGTTACAATTAAAGAACAGGAACCAAAAGCCTGTCCCAATATCTAGAGCAATGTTAAGATTTTCTAAAGTCAAGATATAGGTCTTGACAAAATCGGGGGGAGGGGCAAGAATAAGACATACAATGATTTGCCCCTGATTGAGAAAATAATAGTAACTATGTAGGCGTTGCTGATTTGAGATATGAATCTTCTCTTGTGGGATTTTTAAAACCTAGACCCAAACTAACTTTTGGATACGATGCACAGTTGGCATTCATACCTTGATTCAGCAAGGCCTAATTTTTCTCAGAGGGAAGTCAGTGTGTTAATTTAGTTTTGGGAGAGTTTCGGAATATGAAAACTTCGACGGCAATAAAAAGATTACCGGTAGCTGCTGTAGGAGCTACCTTTGTGGTTCTAGGAGTCACAATTGCCAATGTTCAAGCTAGTACTTTTACTTACATAGCAGGGGTTAATGATAACTTTTCTCTAAGTAACGGTACTGAATTATCGAGTCCAAGTGCGAGTCTTTTGGCTTTTGCGACAAATTCAGGTGCATTTCCTTTTTTCTACACGAATAATTTTGATGATCCTAGCATTGACAAACAGTTATTTCATACCTTCACAGGGTTGCCAAGTAATATTACATCAGCAACCTTAGAATTTCGAGCCAAACCTAATGGCGGAGGCTCGGACAATGACGCTATTACGTTAGCTTTTGGGTACACGGGGTCGAATATTAATTCACCTTCTTTTATCTCGCGTTTTGGTGCCACAGGAATACTCCCTAATTTGTGGAACACAACGAACTATCCGTCTGGTCAGGTTTTTACCCTCAATCTCGCCGCTTTGCCACCGTTGCAAGCTGCTGGAGTAAGCAATCTTCTTCCTGGTTTAAATAGTAATGGATTTCTCGATATCAGAATTAATGATGATACCAGTGTTGATTATCTGAAACTGACGCTGACCACCTCGGTACCGGAATCTTCATCCATCTTAGGATTAGGATTAATCGGAGCATTGGGAGTAGTTTGTTTGCTCAGAAGAAGTTCCTCAGTATAGCGTTTCTCAGATGAGTGGGGTACATTTCTGACTCTCAAAGCTACTTTTGGCTGATTGACGCGGCAAAGATCTGGAGTGAACCCCCCATCTAATTCCTCGTCGGTAAACCATCTTTACACTTAGCCAACCAGTCCAATAAACTATCTAACTGCTGTGGTGGTTTTAGCGCTCCTAAACCCCTAACCGTCACCTGTTTGGGACTATAAACAAAGCGTGATTGTATATGTTGGGGTAGGTGTTCTTGTAATAATTTCCACGCTGGCTCTTCCATGGGAGTTTCGAGGATAATATGCTGTTTTCCGTCGGGTTTAATTCGCGAAAAACCGAGGGACTTAGCCAGATGTTTTAACTCGATTACCTTAAATAATTGTGCCACCGGTGCAGGAATTGCCCCGTATCTATCGACTAAATCGGCGGCAATTTGTCCTAAAGTTTTCTGAGAATTAGCAGTAGCGATCGCCCGATAGACATCCATTTTCTGCTCCAGATCGGATATATAATCGTTAGGAATAAATGCCGTCAATTTCAGATCGATTTGGGTATCCTCCACTTGAGGAATTTCTTGACCTTGAATTTCCCGCAAAGCTTCCTGTAACATTTCCATATATAGATCAAAACCGATCGCTTCCATTTGTCCCGATTGTTCCGCACCTAATAAGTTACCCGCACCGCGAATTTCCAGATCCCTAGTCGCTAATTGATACCCCGATCCTAACTGGGTAAATTCTTGAATTGCCTTTAATCTTTCCCGAGCGGTTTCTGTTAGTTCTGCCTTGGCCGGATAAAGTAACCAAGCGTGCGCTTGTACTCCCGATCGCCCCACCCGTCCCCGCAGTTGATAGAGTTGCGCTAAACCGAATTTTTGGGCATCTTCAATGATAATCGTGTTAACTCTGGGAATATCTAACCCCGACTCCACAATAGTCGTACAGACTAAGATATCCGCTTCCCCATTATTAAAAGCTAACATGGTGGTCTCTAATTCAGCCTCATCCATACGACCGTGGCCGATGGCAATTCTAGCACCCGGAATCATCCCTTGAATTGCTGCCGCTTTTTCTTCAATTCCCTCGATTCTTGGTACTACATAAAAAATCTGTCCCCCCCGATCCAATTCATTGCGAATTGCCGTTCTAATCGCATCAGAATTATAACTAGAAAGGTGGGTTTGGATGGGACGACGAGAGGGGGGAGGTGTGGTAATTAAACTCATTTCTCGCACCCCAGAAAGGGACATATAAAGAGTCCGGGGAATCGGTGTCGCACTCAAGGTTAACACATCAATATTACTTTTAAAAGCCTTAATTTTCTCCTTTTGATTGACCCCAAAACGCTGTTCTTCATCAATTACCAATAACCCTAAATCTTTAAACTCCACCGCTTTACTCAATAACAACTGCGTCCCCACCACTATATCCAATTCCCCCGTTTTCAAGCGCTGGACGATATCTTTTTTCTCGGAATTGGTGCGAAAACGATTTAATAAACCCACATTAATGGGATAGGGAGCAAAACGTTCTTTCAGGGTGTGATAATGTTGTTGGGTTAAAATCGTTGTTGGTGCTAATAAAGCCACCTGTTTATGACCCGTGGTGACAGCTTTAAAAATAGCACGAATCGCCACTTCTGTCTTACCAAAACCCACATCCCCACAGACTAATCGATCCATCGGGCGATCGCTTTCTAAATCCCGTTTCACATCCTGTATCGCTTTCAGTTGATCAGCAGTGGGTTGGTAGGGAAAAGAATCCTCTAACTCCCGCTGCCAGGGATTATCCATCGGATAGGCAAAACCCGATTTTTGGGCGCGTTGGGCGTAAATATTGATTAAATCAACCGCTAACTTCTTAACTGACTTCCTGACGCGGGCTTTCGTCGCTTCCCACGCTTTGCCAGAGATTTTATGTAATTCTGGCTCTTGATTACCTGTATGACGATAACGGGAGAGATTATCAACAGAATCGGCAGGAACCCGCAATAATCCATCGGCATATTTAATAACTAGATAATCTCGACCTTGCACTACTCCGCTAATTGTGCTTTCCTGCTTTTCTAGTTTGATAAACTGCCCGATGCCATGGTGTTTATGTACTACAAAATCGAGGGGACGGAGTTTGTTCACATCCACCTGTACCGAGGCTGCTTGCCGACGTTTGCGGACGTAACCGGCAGTATTTAAAAGATGTTGCCCGAAGAACTCTCGATCGCTAACGACGACTATGCGATAGGTGGGCAGGATAAAACCTTCTAATTCAGCTAATCCTGAGTATTTTAGGGCTGTAGCGGTGTTTTGAATTATTAACCGCTCGATCGCCCCAAAATCGAGGGGATTGGGGATAAATTGGGCCGGGCAGTCGTGTTCCTGTAATAACGAGACTGTACGGGAGGGTTGGGCAGATATTAACCATGTAGCATACTTATTTACTTTAATACCGCTATAAATCTCTCTTTTTCCCCGTAAAATTTCCGCTAGTTTGGCGAATTGTCCCGGATTGGTGGGAATCGGACGACTGGAGAGATTAAGACTATTTTCGGAGAGGTGATCGTCTATTTCTGAGAGGTAGAGATGGGGAAATTTAACCGATATTTCCAAAGATTCGCCAAAAGAACGGTGAATTTGCGGTAAAGCTGGTTCTATCTCTTGCCAGCGTTCCCCAATATATTCTATCCAGCGATCGCTTCTAGCTTGACAGCTTTCCAGTTCATCAAAGGCAATAAGGGTATTTTCGGGGAGATAATCCAATAAAGAGGCAGGTTGACGGAATGCCAAGCCTAAAAATCGCTCAATTCCCTCTGGATAAATGCCATTAGCCAATTTTTCTCGCTCTTCGGCCTCCAGATAATCGGCCACTGTCGGGGGGAGAGAAGGGGCAATCATCGCCGCGAAGCTAGTGGGAGTAAGAAGCAGATTGGGGATAGAATCGAGGGATCTTTGGGTGGCAGGGTCAAATTCTCGCAATTTTTCCAATTCATCGCCGAAAAATTCTAACCTGACCGGTAATTCTGCCGAAACTGGGAAAATATCAACGATATCGCCGCGACGACTCCATTGCCCTTCGGTTTCTACCAGTGAAACCCTTTGATATCCTAATCTAGCTAGGGTTAGATCGAGGTTTTTGCCTTCTATAACCCTTCCTACCGCAAAATTATCGCCATATTTCTCGAAAACCTCTCTAGGGGGTAAATGGGGCTGCAGGGCTTTTTCGGTGGTAACGATCGCAATTCCGGCCTCTTGATGACTGATTGCCGATAATACCTGCATCTGTCCCCAAATCATCTCGGATTCCCGATTAAATCTCTCGTAGGGGCAAGCTTCCGAGGTGGGATAAAAGAAAACACCTTTCCACGTCATCGCTTCTAATTGTGCCGCCCAACGTGCCGCTTCTTCCAGATTGGCACAGATAATTAAAAGATTTTTTCCTTGACAACGGGCGAAAGCTGTGCTTATTAATCCTTTCGGTAAGCGGGCAAGACCAGTTAGGGTTAAATTGCCGTTTTTCTCCAGTTTTTGGATAAGTTCGGCAGTTAAAGGCGATTTTTCAATGTTGCGAATAACGGAGGCAAAAGTCATTTTTTAGTGATCGGCGCTCGGTTTTTAGTTAGGGTTTGCGGCAAAAAGTTTTTCGTGGGGACAGGGTGTGGGGTGTGGGGTGTGGGGTGTAGGGTGTGGGGTGTGGGGTGTAGGGTGTGGGGTGTAGGGTTTTACCGATTTTGAGGGGGTCAATTACCTAATTTTCAGGGAAAAAGTCCCCGAATTTTCCCCCCGATCACTCCCATGTCCGGTACTTTTTGATTTCCCCAAAAGTCTAAAAGTCTTACCCAACAAGGTTTTTAGATTTATTCAGCAAGCTTTAGTTGAGATCTCCTGAATTTAAACTGTCTCTTGAGAGTTTTAGTACAAATGCTCAGGCTTCCTCTCCCAACTCCGGCACTCCGGTGCAGTCTTAGCAAGTATCAGTTGTCAGTTCACCCACTACTTTTTGGGGTTAATTTTTTTGGGCTTTATTTGACTTGACCAGAGGGGGGTCGCAGGCGCACGGATTTTCCATTATCTATATAATATCATGTCAAGCGTTGGTTGGCAAGAGAAATTTTTAAAATTGCCAGCCAAGTCAGTACATCTATACGGAGAACGTAGGTTGGGTTGAAGCATGAAACCCAACGCCCGATTATGTTACGCTACCGCTAACCCATCCTACAAATAATTGTGCCTCCCTACTTATCAGTTGTGAGTTTTCATTTCAGCGACTACTTTTTGGGGTTAATTTTTTTGGGCTTTATTTGACTTGAACAGAGGGGGGTCGCAGGCGCACGGATTTTCCATTATCTATATAATATCATGTCAAGCGTTAGTTAGCAAGAGAAAATTTTTTAATTGGGAGCGAAAGATCGAAGGACGAAAAACCAGTACATCTATACCGAAATATTTTCAGAATGATAACGATTCTCACCGACTGTGATAAGATCAGAATCATAATCAGACTCAGTTAATCCGATGGGTAAAAATTTCCAGTTAACAGCGATCGCTTTAACCCTGACTATAGCCAGCTTAACAGCTTGTAGTGGTCCCTCGGTCAAGGAAGAGGAAGCAAAGACACCCTTACAGGTGACAGTGAGTATCGTACCGCAGGAATATTTCGTCAAACGCATCGGCGGTGATAGAGTTAGTGTTAATGCCATGATTCAACCCGGGACAGATCCCCACACCTATGAACCAAAACCCGAACAATTAAAAACCACAGCCCAATCGCAAGCCTACTTTAAAATCGGTGTATCCTTAGAAGATGCCTGGAAAGATCGCTTAAACAGTGTTAACCAACAGATGTTAATCATCGATACCAGTCAAGGGGTAGATAAAATCCCTTTGACAGCAGAACATAATCACGATCATGATCACGATCATGATCACAGCAAGGAAGAAAAACATCAAGCTGGAAAAAACACCCTAGATCCCCATATTTGGTTATCACCAAAACGAGTCAAAGCACAAGCAAAGACTATTTATCAAACCCTAGCACAACTCGATCCCGGTCAGGAAGCTATCTATCGGGCTAACTTGGAAAAATTCAGTCAGGAATTAGACGCATTAGATCAAGAAATTCGGCAAAACTTGGCAGGGATTAAAAACAAAAAGTTTATGGTGTTTCATCCCGAATGGGGCTATTTTGCCCAAGATTACGGTTTAGAGATGATTGCGATCCAAATCGAAGGCAATGAACCCAGTGCTGCCCAGTTAAGTCAACTAATCAAACAGGCAAAAAAAGAGAATATTAAAGTTATTTTTGCTCAACCAGAATTTAGCCAGAAAAGTGCCGAAACTATTGCTAGGGAAATTGGGGGACAGGTAATCCTTATCAGTGCCTTTGCTCAAAATTGGAGTGAAAACCTGCGACAAGTTTCCCAAAAAATGGCCACAGTTTTAAATCAGTAATTGCTTGTATATGTCAACGATCATTACCATTAATAATCTCTGGGCCGGCTACGAACAGGAACCTATCCTCGAAGATATTAATTTAACCATTGAAGAATTAGATTTCCTGGGAATTATCGGTCCGAATGGAGGAGGAAAAACTACCCTCCTTAAGGTTTTACTGGGATTAATTAAACCTTGGCGGGGAGAAGTCAGTATTTTGGGGCAAAATGTCGAAAAAGGTCGGGAATTAGTCGGTTATGTGCCGCAGTTTGTCGAATGCGATCGCTCATTTCCCATCACTGTGGGTGAGGTGGTAAAAATGGGGAGATTGAGCAGCAAAAAACTCTGGCAAGGCTATAGTAAAAAAGATGAGGTAAGGGTAGATAAAGCTTTAGATAGTGTGGGAATGTTAGCGTTGAAAAAAAGATCGATTGCTGAACTTTCGGGAGGACAGCGCCAACGGGTTTATATCGCTCGCGCTTTAGCGGTAGAACCCCGTCTCTTGATTTTAGATGAACCCACTGCTAGTGTCGATCCCCAAATGCGTGCTAGTATTTTTTCCCTGTTGCAAGAATTGAATGAGTGGATGACTATTTTAATTATTTCCCATGATCTGGGAACCCTATCTACCTATGTTAAATCGATCGGTTGTCTCAATCGTCGTCTCTATTATCACGGCCAAAAATCTCTCACTACCGCTATGCTAGAACAAGTGTATTGTTAAAAGTTTTCTCCCTTTCTACTGTCAAAACCCTTGACAAATCCCCGAACTTGACAGATACTTATATATACAATGGGAATCCGTGCCTTCCTACAGACCCTCTTTTTTTAGGTTAGATAAGCGTCAAGAAAATAAAAACCTAATACCTGACCAGCGCTAAAGACTTATACGAACAAGACTATCTTGCTTGGTTAGAAGAAACGGCCAAACAACTGCGACAAAGACAGACAGATGTATTGGATTGGGGAACCAACAGAGACAAAAATTATTATTATTAGTTGTAAATTTCATTATGACTAGGCTCAATGTAATCGCTGTTATTTTGTTGATTAAACTTTAAAATTGTCATTGCTTGGGATAGGAACGCCAAGGGCGATCGCTTACAATAGGGGGAAAACTTTTAGAAAGCAACCTTTATTACTATTCTTACTCATGCCCACTCTATCAAGCTTCTATGGAATAAAAATCACCATGAACTATAACGATCACAATCCGCCTCATATCCATGCCGAGTATCAAGATTATGAAGCAGTTATAATGATTCACACAGGTGAAGTTTGTGGTCAAATGCCCAAAAGAGGACTAAATCTAATATGGGAGTGGCTTGATCTACACCAATCTGAACTATTGGAGAACTGGGAAAATGCGCGTCAAAGAAAACCTCTTAACAGAATCGATCCCCTTCCCTAAAAAGGAGCTATTTCTTCATGTTATCTGTGTGGAATATCTGGATAAGTATCAATTAAAGCTAACCTTTAATAATGGAATAGAAGGGATTGTAGATTTAGAACAAGAATTGTATGGAGAAATCTTTGAACCCTTAAAAGATAAAAGTTTATTTCAAAAAGTATATGTAAATAGTCGGACAATAGAATGGCCAAACGGAGCAGACTTGGCCCCTGAATTTTTATTTGAAATTGCTCTCGACAAGCAACCAGTTAGTATAGTCGGTGATCCTGTAGGATACGCTAATAAAATGTAACGGACCAAATTGTTTTCTTAACAATAATTATCTGATTTGCGATTATTTTGGCCTTTAGTGCGATCAGGTTTTCTTCTCATGGTGTGATCGCTTTTTGATCAGGAGCGGCGATCGCTAATTGCCGTCTTGACTTAAAAGATAGTTACTTAACGCGCTTTTTTGCTTTTAATCATGATGAATTTGTAATTATTCTGCGTTACGCTAACACATCCTAGCGTGCTACTATTCTGGTCAGTGATTCTTTACAGTAACCAGACGCGATCGATGATTCAGACGGATCAACAGTTTCCTAGTGTCGGTAGTCAGACTAAGGGACTTTTGGTTAATGCGGATGGCTCTGTGGATCTCTATTTCGGGCCGAAACCGCTTGCGGGTAAGGAAAATAATTGGGTGCAGACAAATCCGGGCACGGGTTGGAATACGATTCTTCGGCTTTATGGCCCGCTTGAGCCTTGGTTTGATAAGACTTGGCGACCAGGGGAAATTGAGTTAAAGTAATCCTATTGAGAATCTGGCTGGATCGCCGATCTGTTGCTTGGGTTGAGGCAATGAAGCCCAACAACATTACCTTTTTTCTCTCTAACTAATAAAATTGGTGATCGCACTTTCACAAGCCAAAGCGATCACATTTTTAAAGTTTAATCAAGAATGAAGACTGCGATCACACAGTAGGATGTGTTAGCGCATAATAATTGCAAATTCATAGATGATTAAAAGCAAAAAGGCGCGTTAAGTAACGTATGTTACAGCGATAGCTCTTATCTCCTGTGCAACTGGACTTGACAACTCCTTTGTTTAAAAATACAATTCGGAATATAGAGTTTCTGATTCACAAGAGGTACATTCCCAATCCTGAACAGCCTAATCGGTATCGGCAAGGGTTTAACTGTGCCGCACAGATGCGAGAAGTGCTATAAACAATTTCTTGAAATATAGCGGAGTAAACAACGATGGCTACAATTTATGGTAACAATTCTAACAATTCGTTGAATGGAACTTCGTCCAGCGATACAATTTACGGACAGGCTGGCCATGACAACCTTTACGGTAATGGTGGAAATGATGTTATTTACGGTGGAACAGGAAATGATAATGCCTATGGGGGGATTGGAGATGATTGGTTGTATGGGGAGGACGGAAATGACAAACTTTTCGGCGATGACGGTCAGGATTATTTGAGCGGGGGGGCTGGAGACGACACTCTGACTGGTGGACTGGGAGATGATTATCTCATCGGAGACGCAGGAAATAATGTTTTGGGGGGCGGTTGGGGAAATGACGTTTTAATCGGTGGTTTGGGAATCGATGTTCTAGCTGGAGGACAAGAGAATGATACTCTGACAGGCGGGGCGAATGCTGATTTCTTTGATTTTTATTCCCCCACTTATGGGGTTGACTGGATTACCGATTTTTCTGTCATTGACGATACCATTCTAGTGTACAAGACGGCATTCGGTTTGTCTTCCAGTGGTGCAATTCTAAGCAATCAATTCAGCATCGGCTCATCTGCTACTACTGCATCCCATCGTTTTATTTACGATAGTGTTAACGGTGCATTATTCTTCGATTCCGACGGTTTGGGAGGTACTGCCCAAATTCAAATCGCTCTTTTAAATACAGGATTATTGCTGACTAATAACGATATCGTTGCGACGTAACGGAGTGCGATCGTTTTTTTTGTGATGGGGAGGGGTGGTCGTTTTTAGAAGGAGCAATTTTTTGGGAATAGTGCGATCATTTCTTGGGGATGAGCAGCGATCACTTTTGGGAGGAGCGCAATCACCGATCTTGTAGTGCGATCGTTTTTTGATGATGGGGAGGGGCGATTGCTTTTTGGGGAGGAGAAGGGGCGATCGCCTGCCCTGAGATTAATCTCTCAACAAAGCTCGAAAACCAGCTTGCTGAAAATGAATATCCGTTGTTAATGCTTCCGTTATTCTACGCTCTTCCATTACAATAAAAGAAATACAGTCAACAATTCCCCAATTTTTATCGTTTCTTTGACAATATAGTTGAAAAGCTTTTTGATAAAGAATTTCCGATAAGGGAATAACTGTCACTGTTCTGTCCTTTTCTAATGAGGACAATAATGTAATTGACTTAGAGCGATATTTTTGTTTAGATAAAGCATTGCCAATCTCTAAAATAATGGCTCTGGTTGTAACTAAAGGTGTTTTTGAAGCTTTTAATTGTTGGGCAATGGCAAGTGCTTTATGATGATAATCATCCGTAGATGAAGATAAGGCGATCGCATAACTTGTATCGAGAAATTTCTCAGGATTCATGCTCTTTTTCTTCACCATATAAATATTTATCTAGATTTTCTGACCAATCTGAGGGGCCGTCTAGTTGTAATGATTCTGCTGTCTCTAAAAAAGAAGTGAGTTCATTATTTTCATCCGATAAGTTATCAACAATAATGCGGACGCGAGTATTGGCCTTCAATGTAACGGGTTGCTCTGGATGAAAGACTTTTCCGTCAAATAATGCGTCAATAGAATTAAGCATGATCTGTTGGTGAAATGATTTTTACTTGAAATATCTATATTATAAATGTAACACACCAAATTGATTGTTATTCGCTGTCATCTTGTGGATTAAACTTTAAAACTGCCATTGCTTGGGATAGGAACGCAAAGGGCGATCGCTTTTTGATGAGGAGGAGGGGCGATCGCTTTTGGAGAGGAGGAGAAGCGATCTTGTAGGTTAAGTTGAGGTAAGGAAACCCAACATTACTTTTTCCCAAATTACCACCCAATATCTGAGTTATAATCAATACCATCAATTCTACACCTTAATCAAATAATTTAACTTATGTCTGCTACAATTCGTGAAGAACTTCACCAACAGATTGACCGATTACCTGATGACATTGTTGAAAAAATTGCCAACTTTACCCGATTAATTTCCCCTGAGCCAAACAACATTTCAGAATATACTAATTGGCAAGATGAAGACTGGCAAAAATTTTCAT
>NZ_JAPZQJ010000532.1:0-1185 GCF_027530405.1 Microcystis sp. LE19-41.2A
TGACTTCGTTTCTCAGGAATTGAGAGCGGCGGAAGACCCGGAATTTGAAACCTTCTACACTAAAAATATTCTGCTTAACGAAGGTCTGAGAGCTTGGATGGCTCCCCAAGACCAACCCCACGAAAACTTTATCTTCCCTGAAGAAGTATTACCTCGCGGTAACGCTCTCTAAGGATGGCAGGAAAATTTACCGAATAGGGGGAAGGGTGAAGTTAAATCACCCTTCTTTTTTGTTGATTAAGGCACTTCAAGCACTACTACTCATTTTCTGGATACCCCTGTAAGATAAACTAGAGAATTTCTTGGAGATTAAGACAATGTTTCGCCAAATTTTATTATCTAGTCTCGGTTTGTTGCTAATTTATCCCCTGGGGAGCGAGCCAGCAGCGGCCAGAACCATGAGAGTTAATTGTGAAAGTCAAAGCGGTCGCACTACTCGCTGTCCCGTCAATGCTCGATGGGCCCAGGTGAGATTAACCCGCACTCGCTCCGCTGCTCCCTGTGAGGGTAATTGGGATTTCCAAAACGGCAATATTGTGGTCAGAAATGGTTGTCGGGGCGAGTTTGAGGTACGCACCGACGACCATCACGGTAATGTTGGTGGCGGTTGGGAAGGTAATGTTTACGAAGAATTTCGCCTCCCCAATATCGGTCGTTTTGTCGTTGATCGCCGCAGTTATTATGATAGTGGCAGAATTAGAGAATTTGATGCGATCGTTAATGGCAGTCGCGAGCGTTGGTGGGCTAATTGTCGTGGTGGCGAACTTGGCAGCGGTAGTCGTCGCATCCGCTCATCCCGGGAAATCGATCGAGTAGTGGACTTTGTTTGTGAGGATCGGGGTTAAATATAGAAACCAAAACTCTATCTAAAACCTTGTAAAGTTACTTATTTATATAGCTAGATAGCTAAAATGAGTAACTTTTGCTGAAGATAGATTTTAAGAACGTTATCAGGTAAGCTAAGACGCACTTTAACCGCCTATCCTTGTATTACCTGAATCTCTCCCAATCTCTTGACTTGCCTCGAACAGTAGCTTGAGAAAACGGCTCTTCGGTTTGTGTTATGCAATGGACGGGGGTTATAAGGGATGGAACCCTTATAGAGAAAGGCATTTAGCGATTTTTGTCAATTGTTTTTGCTCTAGAGCGAACTAATCAATTAAGTCTCTTGCCAGATAAGGATTT
>NZ_JAPZQJ010000263.1:0-6302 GCF_027530405.1 Microcystis sp. LE19-41.2A
TCTCTCTAACCTGAGTATCCTAGCATTGTTCCCAGTATTATTACTACTAATACTATCCATAAAGGGTGTCTTTTTCCTTTATCTTTCCGAAAGTCCTTGACTTGTTTTAGTTTTTCTATTAAGCTCAACATATATTTGAAAAGTTGCCGGTCACTCCTCATTTTACAAAGACAGTGATCGCTTTTACTTTTGATATTCTGATGGGAGAATGAAACAGCCCTACCCTTGATAAGGGGGGTGTCGATAGGCGGGGGGATCCCCTCTTAATCCCCCCTTAATAAGGGGGGCATCTGATAATTTTTAACTCCTACCTACTTAGTGGGTAAAATGTTTGTGTATAGGACATTTTGAAACCCGCGGATTTGCCATCGTGCAACAAATCATTCCCACTTCCATGGCGGGTTACGTCCCATAAATTCCCAACTCATTTTTTCCCCATGACTAAACCCTTAGACTCCCTGAAACAGCCCAATCCCTCGGAAAAAACAGCCCCTAGAGATGATTGGTTAGATAGCGAACTATCTCGTTTAGAAGATTATGAACCTTACGATTGGGGAGAAATAGATCCCTTAATGTTAGGCAAACCCGTACAATATGTTTCTAGTATTGGCTTAGTTGTCGAGGGTGGCAAAGATTGGGGTTGCTGATTTGCAATAGGAATCTTCTTGTGTGGGGTTTTTAAAACCTAGAGCTAAACTAACTTTTGGATAGGATGCACAGTTGGCATTCATAGCTTGAGTCAGCAACACCCCTCCCCAGCAACCCAAGTTAATCAGTGCGATTAAAACATGGCTAGAGGAAATAGAGGTTTAAGCGATGGTTAATCTTCTGGATCTTAGTCAGTTATACTAAGTATATCCATAACTTATACTTTTTAATAGCAGAACCGACTGAAGAGCAATATTTACCTATTCAGGTATTAGATACCCTAGCTTATCCATCTGCCAACCTAACTTAGTTGGCTGCTGATAAACCTTTTTTAAAGTGTTAATATCCCGGCTAGAAATCGGGGCAATATCTCTAGTTTGAGCGAAATACATCACATCCGTCTCTAGGGGACTATGACCCCAAATTCCCAAAGCGTGACCTAATTCGTGCCGCGCTGCCGCTAAGGCCGACCGATCGGCTAAATTAGGACTAATCTGGATACTCATCCGATGAGTTAAGCGATTTTCCTTGACAAAAATCTCGTATTGTGTTATGGCAGAACGCACCCGGGGCAGTTCTAACTTACCCGTTTCGGCATTAAAACGGACTCCCGACGGCGGTAACTCCCGTTTAATGAGGATATCGGCCAATTCTGCCCGATTTACCAACTCCATCGGCAAATACTGCCCCCATTCAGCGATCGCCTGTTGTACCAAACTCAGCCAAGAACTGCGATCGCTGTGAACATAAATCTTCACGGGAAATTGCGACCAAATCAACGCCCCCACGGGACTGATTTCCACAGCATCAAAATAATCCCCGGACTGGTTTTGCTCTTGCCATTGGGCTAAATTAGCGGGTAAAGGATGGGTTTTTAACTCCGGTAGCGATCGACTGTCGGCGATCAAAGAATAGGAAAACAGCAAAAGACTCGCCAAGGCCGCGAGTCCTAGAAAAGAGAACCGACCTCTCAGCATTTAGCGATTTAACCAGCCGGCACTTAGTACAATAGTTAGGGTGATAAATACCGTCCCCAACGCCCAAGTCACCTGATTTAAGGTTTTTTCCGCCGTTTTTGCGCTGGTAAAAATCTGTGATTGGCCGCCAATACCGCCAATACCATCCCCTTTGGGACTGTGTAATAACACCAAAATCGCCAGAAAGGCCGCCGCCAGCGCCCAAATAATCTGTACTACCAGCACCACTGTCATGATTATTACTCTCTATTTTCCATTACAAAGTATAGCAGTTATCAAGCCGTCAGCTTTGAATTAGTTATCAACTAGGGTCCTCTTCATCCTCTATATCCTCAAGTGTTAGTGGTGCTTGGGCGCTATGGCGAACATATAGTACATAAACCGTACTATCTCTAATTGTAAAAAGCACTCGATAGACATTTTTACCTTTCCCATAAAAAAGTTGTCGGACTTCTTTGGGTAGAAAAATCGTCTGTTCGAGCGCTAAAGCACAACGAGTTGGTTTCTCTTGCAGAGTCGCAATAGCATTCATTAATCCTCGAAACCAACGGTCAGCAAACTCGGCATTATAACCTCGATACCAGCGATAGGCTTTTTCGATCTGTGCCGTGGCAGTTGGGGTAATTTCAACCTGAAATACCATATTTTTCGGCCATTTCTTGGGCAAAATCGGCAAGAGGACGGGTTTTACCGGAGTTTATCTCCTCGAAACCTTGCTGAATCCCCTCGATGACCTCTAAATACTCCATCAGTTGTCTGAGCTTACTAGGATCGATTTGATCGAGAAAAGTGACCAGCACTTGTGAGCGATCGCTAATATCATTGGGTAACTCGGTTAGGTGTATTTGTCCATCTCGATAAACACCTTCGATGGTTTTCAGCATAAAATTCCCCTTTCTTGACTTTTTACTCGTTAAAGCGAGATGCGGACGGGAGTGCGACTGGCTTTAATTTCCACTTCGGCTGGTTTAATCAGCGATCGCCCGGTCATTTCTACTGGGACGGGAATTTGGAGAATTTCCAGGATAGTGGGGGCAATATCGGCTAAACGACCATCATCCCGCAGCTGCACATCGCCACCGTGGCCGGGTATTTTTCTTTGTTCCCCTTCAATTAAAATTAAAGGAACGGGATTAGTCGTGTGGGCCGTCCAAGGATTACCCGACTCATCCACCATCGTTTCCGCGTTACCGTGGTCGGCAGTGATTAACACTGTTCCCCCCAATTTATTGATGCTACTTAACAACTTAGCCAAGCATAGATCCACCGTTTCCACTGCTTTCATGGCCGCGTCTAAAATGCCCGTATGACCCACCATATCGGGGTTAGCGTAATTGACTACCACGAGACTATAGATACCCTGTTCGATCGCCGCAGAGACCGCTGCTGTCACCGCGGCTGCCGACATGGCCGGAGCTTGGTCATAGGTGGCGACTTTTGGACTAGGAATTAATTCGCGTACTTCTCCCTCAAAGGGTTTTTCTAACCCCCCATTAAAAAAGTAGGTGACGTGGGGATATTTTTCGGTTTCCGCACAACGAAACTGTTTTAATCCCTGTTGAGCGATCACCTGTCCTAAAATATTATTTAAATTCTGGGGAGCAAAGGCCACATCTACCGGTAATTTCGGATCGTATTGGGTGAAAGTAACAAAACTAAGCGGAGAAATTAAATCTCGATCGAAATCTTCAAAATCGGGCATAGTCAGGGCATGACATAACTGTCTAGCTCGATCGGGACGGAAATTATAGAATATCACCCCATCGTCCGCTTTGATCGCCCCCGGTGCAATTCTGGTGGGGGGAATAAATTCATCGGTAATATTTTGATCATAAAATGCCTGTAATACTTCAGTAATCGATCGCCCGTCGATACCTTGATCACTGGTCATCACGTTATAGGCTTTTTCCACCCGATCCCAACGGCGATCCCGATCCATGGCATAATAACGCCCACTGAGAGTCACCAGGCGACCGAGTTTAATTTTATTAATATGTTCTTGAATCCGTTTAATGGCCAGCATTCCGTCGGTAACGTTGGTATCGCGACCATCGGTGATGACATGAATGCAGACATCGCTAATCCCTTGCACTTTCGCTAAGTCTAATAATCCCAGTAAGTGATCGAGATGGGAATGGACTCCCCCCTCGGAACATAAACCAATCAGGTGTAATTTGCTTTTTTTAGGGCGAATCTCGGCGCAGAGTTTTAATAAAGCCTGATTTTGTTGAATCGAACCATCTTCGATCGCATCGGAAATTCGTACTAACTCCTGTGGTACAACTCGCCCCGCTCCGATATTCAGGTGGCCAACTTCCGAGTTGCCCATCTGTCCTTCTGGTAGTCCCACATCCTTAGCGGAGGTGCGGATTAAGGTGTGGGGATAAACTTCCCAGAGACTATCCATAATCGGGGTTTTCGCCATTGCGATCGCATTATCCGACCTTTGCGGGCGATAACCCCAACCATCAAGGATAACCAGTACGACTGGGGATATAGGTGCGTGGGTCATGATATACAGTCCTAAATCAAGAGTGGATTTCCATGCACTAAGATAATATCATCGAAACTTCCATTGATCACCGGTGTCGGGGCGATCGACCCCCTAATGTCAGCAAATGATGGGTATGTCTCAAAAAAACGAAACAACTGCTTTAATAATCGCTCTTTTAGCCACTGCGGGCATTTTAGGTGGGGGTTACTTTTGGCTGCAAAGTCAATGTGCTGCGGGTCAAGAATTCTTTCTCTGTGGCAGCAGTAAAAGTCCGCAAAAATCCCCCACATCGGGAAGTGCCTCCTCTCCGCTACCCCCTCCCCCTTCCCCCCAGGGAGTGGTCAGTTTTGCCCCACCGACTTCTATCCCCAGTGGCACGACAATTCGCATTAACGGCTCTACCAGTATGGTACAGATTAATCAAGCCTTAAAAGCCGCTTTAACGGCCAAATTTCAGGGGGTAGAAGTCTTGACAAATGCTCAAGGATCTGATAGGGGATTAGAGGAAGTGGCCCGGGGGGCGATCGATATTGCGGCGGTGTCACGACCTTTAACCGAGTCAGAACGCTCTCAGGGATTGGCTTCTAGTCCGATCGTCCGAGATGCGATCGCTATTGTGGTGGGAGTAAAAAACCCCTTTGCGGGGGGGTTAACCACTGCCCAAGTTAAAGATATTTTTACCGGAAAAATCACCTCTTGGTCGGAGGTGGGCGGTTCTGCTGCTACTATTCAAGTGATTAATCGTCCTCCTATTAGTGGCACTTATCAAAGTTTTCGTCAGGAAGTCCTGCAAGGGGGAGAATTTGGTACGGGAACTAATTTTCAAATGATGGAGAGGGATGCCACTACCCCGATTTTGCGAGTTTTAGGACTGAATGGCATTAGTTACGCAACCTATAGCCAAATTGCCGACCAAAAAACCGTCAGGGCGCTCGCTATTGAGGGAATTTTACCCAGTGAACCTAATTATCCCTGGCAGCGTACCCTTTACTACGTTTACAAAGAACCTGCTAGTGAAGCGGTCAAAGCTTTTATGGGTTTTGTGGCCTCTAGTGATGGTCAAGAAGCGATTTTTCGGGCCAATGAAGACCTACAAAAGTAGTCAGCGAGAATATCCGAAAATCTGGGAAATTTTACGCCTTGCATCACTAGGGTGAGCATTGCCTATTTTACTGTGGAGACGGGGAAGCATTGGGGCTTTGCAAGCTTTGGGACTGAATGGCATTAGTTACCCTACCTATAGCCAAATTGCCAATCAAAAAACCTGGGATTTAATGCTGGCAGCGGCGAAACGAGAAAAAGTTTGAGCAACTTTGTTAACTGCTGAGAAAACTTGGCTTTGATGAAAGAATACGAGGAAGTCATCATATTTTCATTCAAGAAGGAATTGAAGAAATTTTAAATCTACAACCCAAACAAGGAAAAGTAAAGACTTATCAAGTCAAACAAATTCGTAATCTAATTTTAAAATAGACCTCTTGCATAATTAATTTTTCAGGGTTCAAAAACGGCAAAAATAAGGATTAAATGGCATAAAGTCTGTAAATAGACCATTTAACTGATTATTATTCATTCTTAATTCTCCTGACTCCTGACTACTGGCTACTGACTCCTAACCCTAACAACAATTTTTGATTTTTACAAGAAGTCTAATATAAATTAGGAGGGAAAGATGAAAATTAGCTATGAATTAATTATTTATTGGAGTGAGGAAGATCAAGCTTTTATTGTTGAAGTTCCAGAATTAGCAGGATGTATGGCAGATGGAGAAACCTATCAAGAAGCTGTACAAAATGCTGAACTTGTTATTCAAGAATGGATTGAAACTGCAAAACAACTAGAACGAATCATTCCTGAACCAAAAGGACGACTATTATTTACCTAATGATGAAGTTTCTCTCGCCCCGGCTTGTGAATTGTAGCATATAAGGCGTGTCGCAGTTTTTGCAAACTTCGATCCAATAATCCTTTTCAACGAGGTTATCCTATCACCCAAGCACAGTGGCAAGCGATCGCCGCAACTGCTAAAATAGACATCGATCTAGGGTTGGCTGAATAAATCTAAAAACCTTGTTGGATAAGACTTTTAGACTTTTTTGACCTCAAAAAGTGCCAGCCATTGGAGGGATCGGGGCGAAAATTCCTGGACTTTTTCCCTGAAAATTAGGTAATTGACCGTCTGA
>NZ_JAPZQJ010000515.1:0-20162 GCF_027530405.1 Microcystis sp. LE19-41.2A
TTTCTAACACTTTCTGGTATAGTTCACTTATCATTTTCGTTATTTAGGTCATATATGGTAAATATGACTTATCTTTTTTTGGAGTCTGTGTCTGTATTCCATGCTACATAAGCTTTTCAGCTGGCTTGTCCCCCTGTCAGACTATTATGAGACAGAAAGCACTCTTGATGTGTACGCAAATGCTACGGGAAAAAACAATAAAAGTTATTTCCTATACACCAGAATTACGTCAATTAGGTTTTGAATTATATAAACAACGGTCAGACAAAGGTTATAGCATTACAGACTGCATATCAATGGTAATTATGCAACAAATGGATATTTTTGAAGTGCTTACCCATGACAAGCACTTTACCCAAGAAGGTTTTATTATTCTTTTTCAAAAAATAGAACTACTATAAAATGGAGTCAACGACTATTAGGAAAAATCACTCTACTATTGTTCAAATTCGGAAAAGTTTACAAATGATGCGACAACAGCAATATCCATCGTCTTAACTGTGATTGATGGGATTATGGGATGTAAACAATGCAACTCAAAAACAAAAACTCCCCTTTCTAAACTGTTCTTTACGCACATCTCTCATTAAAATCCCATTATCTAAAACATAAAGAGGCAATCTGCTCATGACACAAATTACACTGCAAATCACCATTGAATCCCTTACAGAAGCAATTACGACCCTTGATCTGAGTGAACAAATTCTGCTGCGTGACTTTCTCGATGCTCAAATTAGACAGACAAAACTATCTAACGAAAATATTGTATTAAAACCTGCTAAAGAATGCTTTCGTCAAGGTTGGCAAGATGCCATGACAGGAAACATTCAACCAATCTCCGAATTATGGGAAGGAATAGATGCCGAATGATTTTTTTTGCTAGACGATTTAAGCAAGATGTACGAGAACTCTCCAAAAAATACCGACATATTCGTGAAATCCGCAAGATTATTGCAGATTATAAAACTTAAAGGTTTACCCTTATTTTATTAAAGTAGGTAATTTAACTATAGCGTTTCCCAATCTCATGAGGTACACCAAAATCTTAACTCCTGAATCCCGAATCCTGACTCCTGAATCCTGAATCCTGACTCCTGACTCCTGACTCCTGACTCCTCAAAACCTAAGACTCTGTACCTCACAACTATGGGAATTGCTATATGCAAATCAAAGACATGAACTCCGAAGAATTAAAAGCGTTAATTGAAAACACAATTGACGAAACCTTAGAATCTTACTTTGGTGATCCCGATGAAGGAAAAACTCTTAAAGAAGAAGTCAAACAACGTCTATCAGCAATAAAACAAAGACGCGAAGCAGGAAAGAAAGGAATTTCAGCAGCCGAGGTTTATCAACGTTTAGGATTAAAACCATAAATGAGTTATTCAGTTGAATATGAATCTGAAGCATTAGCAGATTTGGAGAAACTTGATCCAGAGATCAGAAAACGTATCGTCAATAAAATTGAATGGTTGGCTCAAAACTTTGAACAGATTACCCCTCAATCATTAACAGGAGATTGGACTGGCTTTTATAAACTCAGAGTGGGAAATTATCGCATCATTTATCAAATTGATTTATCTGAAAAAATTATCATGATTGATGTTGTGGGACATCGACGACAAATTTATGATTAACATTTATAGCAAGCAAATTTTAGGAAAAGTATGCCGAAGCAGAACTCCTCTATTTACAATCATTAGCAATTGCTGAGAAAGCTTTAGGGGAGAATCCTCCTACTACTGTTAAGATTCGGGAAAACTTACAAAGGCTGCGACAACAGCAACATCCATCGTCTTAACTGTGATTGATGTGATTATGGGATGGACTATGATTGATTATTGATGAAGACTTGCTGAATACAACACAATCATAGTATTCATTCAATCATTCAAATCACAGTTTAGACTTATTATGGGATTATGGGATGGACTATGATTGATCATTGATGAAGGTTTGCTGAATACAACACAATCATAGTATTCATTCAATCATTCAAATCACAGTTTAGACTTATTATGGGATTACCGTAGGTGCTTCTCATCCATGCCCCTTAGATTACCAGATTTCGTCCCCCCCCCTGAACGGTGACAATTTATCAGCGTTTTCTCCCTGTTTGTCGCCGGTGATACCGTTGATGAACTAGGCGATAGCTAACAAAATAGGTTATAGTAGCAAATACCGTCGCTGATAGTAAGCAACCAAAAAACAGGGTCAAAAGAAATTGGCCGCCAGAACTAGCTAACTTTTCGGTGAAGCTTTGATTAGTTTGAAAAATGTCGCCCAGATTCGATCGCCCGCTTTGACCAAGAATAAACTCTCCTAATTTATAATTAAACAGGAAAATTGGCAGATCGGTCAAGGGATTGCTGATATAAGTACCGGCAGCAGCCGCGATCTTGTTGGCGCGAAATAGGGTGGCTAAAAAGATAGCGACGATGATTTGAAGGCCCATCCACGGGAAAAATCCCGAAAAAACTCCCAAGGCAAAACCCCTGGCAATTTCCCTAGGATGTCCTTGTAATCGCATTAAGCGAATATACCAATAGCGCAAAAATCGCAGTAAGCGATTACTCGAATATTTGCGGCTTTTTCTCGCTTTTAATGACCGTGAGCGCATATTTTCGGGCATAAATGCTGACAAAATTGATACCGACTTCAATTTTAGCAAGGGGTGATTAAGAGATGTTAAACACAGGGGATACGATCGCCGCCATCGCTACGGCGATCGTTCCGGAACAGGGTAGTATCGGTATTGTCCGTTTATCTGGTAGTCAGGCAGTGGCGATCGCTCGTCGGCTTTTCCATAGCCCCAATCGTCAAAAATGGCAAAGTCATCGTATTCTCTACGGTTATATCCGGCATCCCCAAAGTCAAGCAATTATCGATGAAGCTTTACTGTTGCTCATGTTGGCTCCCCGCTCTTTCACCCGCGAGGATGTGGTGGAATTTCACTGTCATGGCGGCATTATGCCCGTACAACAGGTGTTACAGTTATGTCTAGAAAATGGGGCGCGTTTGGCACAAGCGGGGGAATTTAGCCTCCGTGCCTTTCTCAACGGCAGAATTGACCTAACTCAAGCCGAAAGCGTCGTCGATCTCGTTGGGGCGCGTTCTCCCCAAGCGGCACAATTTGCCCTCGCTGGTTTACAGGGGAAACTCGCTCAACCGATCCGCCATTTGCGCGCCACCTGTCTCGATATTTTGGCCGAAATTGAGGCCCGTATTGACTTTGAAGAAGATTTACCGCCCTTGGATTGCGAGGCGATTCTCCATAGCATAGAACAGGTTTTTTGTCAAGTAAATTTAATTTTGGCCACCGCCGAGCGCGGGGAATTGCTGCGTAGTGGTCTGAAAGTGGCGATCGTGGGGCGGCCGAATGTGGGTAAATCCAGTTTGTTAAATGCTTGGAGTCGGAGCGATCGAGCGATTGTCACCGATTTACCCGGCACTACCCGCGATATTGTCGAATCTCAGCTAGTTGTGGCGGGAATCCCCGTACAAGTCCTCGATACGGCAGGAATTCGCTCGGCCAGCGATCGAGTCGAACAAATTGGGGTGGAACGTTCCCGTCAAACGGCCCGGTCTGCTGATTTAGTTCTCTTAACCGTCTCCGCAGAGTCAGGATGGACCCGGGAAGACGAGGAAATTTATCGCTCTGTCAGCGATCGCCGATTAATTTTAGTGATTAATAAAATTGATTTAGCTCATCCCGAAACGGTAATTTACCCAGCAGAAATTGAGCGAGTTGTCAAGCTGTCGGCCGCCCAAAATCAGGGTATTGAAGACTTAGAAAAAACTATTATTAATGCTGTCCAAAATCAAGAACTACAGGCGGCTAATTTGGATTTAGCCATTAATCAACGACAAGCGGCCGCTTTAACTAGGGCGAAAATTGCTTTGCAACAGGTCAAAAAAACAATTGACCAAAATTTACCTTTTGATTTTTGGTCGATCGATCTGCGTACTGCCATTCAATCCTTAGGAGAAATTACCGGCGAAGAAGTGACTGAATCGGTACTTGATCGCATTTTTAGCCGTTTTTGTATTGGTAAATAAGCAATGAGGAAATCCAGTCAAACAGAAACAAGGTTTTATCCTTTTGGGTTCGGTTAACTGTAGTCTTGTTAAGGATTAGAGAGATCAGATATTATTGGAAAAAAATACTTTCCACCCAGCCGTAATAATGGCACTTCCCAAAAGGATAATCAATGTCCAGACCTGATTTTTTTGGGTTCCCTCTACCGATATTAGCCGATTGTCGATGCCTTCGATTTTCCCGTCTAACACTTTAATATCCCCTTTGAGATCAGCTATTCCTATTTCTACTTTTGTCAAGCGTTCATCAATCTTATCGAATTTTTGACTAACTTCCTTGATACTGTCTTTAATTTCTTTAAGGACGACATCCAGGGAATAAGTGACAGTTTCGTTAGACATTGGCTAAACTCCTATACTGCATCTGGTTGGATATAATTTTATCTTAGTCTAGGCTTTAAGAAAATTTTCTTTCAGGAGCGATTAACTGTAGTCTTGTTGAGAATTAGAGAACTCAGATATTACTGGAAAAAAATACTTTCCAAGCAGCCGTAATAATGGCACTTCCCAAAAGGATAATCAATGTCCAGACCTGATTTTTTTGGGTTCCCTCTACCGATATTAGCCGATTGTCGATGCCTTCGATTTTCTCGTCTAACACTTTAATATCCCCTTTGAGATCGGTTAATCCTATTTCTACTTTTGTCAAGCGCTCATCAATCTTATCGATCTTTCCCTCAATCCTTGTGAGGACAGCTTCTAGGGAATAAGTAACAGTTTCGTTAGACATTGGCTAAACTCCTATACTGCATCCGGTTGGATATAATTTTATCTTAGTCTAGGCTTTTTGGCATTCCTTACCCCACAGTTAACTTCACTTCTGTCCAACCACTGAGATAGTGTTAGGTGAAAACTTCCCTACTTTCTTGTCACTCGATCGAATCTAAAACCTAATTGGTTAAGCTAAAAGCTTTTAGGTACTTAGTTTCGAGCCTTTATAACCCTAACCCCAAATTTTTTCGGGAACTTCCTAACATCCCATTCATCTTAAAGCCTAGATTCCGCTGGGAAAAAGGAGGAAATCCAGAGGAGTTTCCGGCTTCTTTCCTAGCCCTCTCGGTTTTCTTTTGGTTTGACACTCCCATCGCACTCATGCGAGGGATTCTTCATTCACGGGGAGATGCCTTGCAAAAGCAGTGCCTTTACTTGGTCTTACTCTCCCTCCAGAAGCAGTAGCGGTATGCCCTACCGCCAAAATTCGTAAACCTTCATCTCGAATATTCTTAGCGGCATTGATGTCTCTATCGTGGGTTTCTCCACACTTAGGACATTGCCAACTACGAATATCTAAACTCAAACTATCAACAGGATTTAAACAGTTACTACAAGTCTTAGAGCTAGGAAAGAATCTATCTACTTCTATATATATTTTTCCTTCCCATTCAGCCTTGTATTTTAACATAGTACAGAATTGACCCCAACCAGCATCACTAATTGATTTTGCTAGTTTAGGGTTTTTGACCAGGTTTCTGACTGCCAGATTTTCTACCACTATGACTTGGTTTTTGTCAACTAATTTACGACTTAGTTTGTGCAGAAAATCTTCACGACAACGAACGATTTTAGAGTGAACTTTAGCAACTTTAACTCTAGCTTTATTTCGATTCTTAGAGCCTTTTTGCTGGCGGCTTAGTTTCTTTTGTCTCCTCGCTAATCTTTGTTCGTACTTACGATAGTATTGAGGATTCCCGTGTTTAGTCCCATCTGATGTAATAGCAAAATGGGTTAGTCCAACGTCTATCCCGACAGCTTTTCCTTCTGATGATTTTTGGGGTAAATCCTGACCATCATCATAGAGACAAGATGCGAAATATTCTCCTGATGGATTAACTGAAACCGTAACAGACTTTAAGTTTCCCTCTGGTTGCCGTGAAACTTGGCAAGAGACTTCACCAATTTTAGGCAATACCAGAACATCATCTTTTAACTTACAGTGTTGAGGAAATCTAATCGACTGCCTATTTTGCTTTTTCTTGAAGTTAGGATATTTAGCTCTACCTTCAAAAAAGTTAAGGAAAGCACTAGAAAGATTTAAAGCAGCTTGTTGTAATACCTGCGATGGTACTTCGCTTAACCACTCATGCTCTTTTTTTAAGGAAGGCAGCAGCTTAATTATTTCGTCTCTGCTTAATCCTTTTCCAGTTTGCTTGTAAGTTTCGGATGTCAAGTTTAGAGCGTAATTGTAAAACCATCTAGCACAGCCAAACGACTTGGCGAGCAAAACTGATTGCTCACTGGTCGGATAGATTCTGTACTTAAACGCTTTTAACATCTTATTTACCAGACTATATTTACTATGGTAAGCTATGCAAGGCTAAACTGTCAAGGATTTAATCGTGCTTCGCTGTTTTATATTGGTCGGGGTTTCATCCTGTCAGTACGAGGGTCTTCACCCCGACATCTGTGATAAATTGGGTTATGTGTGCAAAGGAGTGAGCGAGTGGTGTTTAGCATCGAACCAAAAATTATCAATCCGCCCAAAAACCGTCATGATTATCAATTGTCGGAAGCAATTCGCTATCGTGCTTGGGTAGAGATTGATCGCTCGGCCTTACAACAAAACGTGCGAAAAGTCAAGGCCTTATTAGCCCCAAAAACGGAATTAATGGCGGTAATTAAAGCCGATGCTTACGGACACGGGGCAGTTAAGGTGGCTAACAGCGTTTTAGAAGCCGGAGCGCAGTCTTTAGCCATCGCGACTATCGGTGAAGGTATCGAACTACGGGAAGCGGGAATCGTTGCCCCAATTATGATTTTAGGGGCAGTGAACACCCTGGAAGAAGTGGCAGCCTTAGCCCATTGGCAATTGCAACCCACCCTGGTGCAAATCGAACAGGTGCAAATTTTTGCCACCGTTATGAGACGCTTAGAACAGCGGCTGCCGGTTCATATCAAACTAGATACGGGGATGTGTCGCTTAGGTACACAATGGCAAAACGGCACAAAATTCGTCGAACAGGTTTTAGAGGCTCCTAACCTAAAAATTGCCAGTATATACTCCCATTTTGCCACGGCTGACGATCCCAATCCCGAGATGATGCAGTTACAACGGCAAAGATTCCAACAAGCGATCGCCGAGTTAAGATCAAAAGGTTATCATCCTCCCTGTCTGCATTTAGCCAACTCTGCCGCTACCCTAAGCGATCGATCTCTGCACTACGATCGAGTTAGAGTCGGATTAGCTCTCTACGGTCTTTATCCCGCCGATCATCTCACCGATAAAGTCCCTTTGCAACCCGTCCTGCAAGTAAAAGCGCGCATTGCCCAAGTCAAAACCATTGCCGCCGGCTCCGGAGTGAGTTATGGTCATCAGTACATAGCGGCAAAAGATACTCGTATTGCTGTGGTCGGTATCGGTTACGCTGATGGAATTCCCCGCAATCTCTCCAATCGTTTAAAAGTATCCCTGAGAGGACGTTTAGTACCCCAAATCGGCGCAATAACCATGGATCAGTTAATGATTGACGTGAGCGAGATTCCAGAGGTAAAAACAGGGGAAATCGTCACACTTATCGGTAAAGATGGCCCACAGTGCATCACCGCCGACGATTGGGCGCGGGATTTAGGTACGATATCCTGGGAAATTCTCTGCGGTTTTAAGCATCGTTTGCCGCGAATTACTATTAGCAATGGCTAATTAGGGTTTGCGGCAAAAAGTTTTTCGGTGGGGGCGGGGTGTAGGGTGTAGGGTGTAGGGTGTAGGGTGTAGGGTTTTAGCGATTTTCATCTGGTCAATTACCTAATTTTCAGGGAAAAAGTCCAGGAATTTTCCAACCGATCACTCCCATATCTGGTACTTTTTGGAAACCAAAAAGTCTAAAAGTCTTACCCAACAAGGTTTTCACATTTATTGAGCAAGCCCTAATTATGGCGGTGATCTTAAAAAATGTCAATTGGCGGCAATTCTTATTGTTAACTGACTGGTGAGATGTGTAATTAATTTTGCCTAGATACTTGCCTTGGTCAAGTGCGATCGCTAATTGTCAGGCTAGATTAGGGGATGAATTCTCCGGTGCTTTAGGTTAGAATAAACAGGGTTAATCGACGGCAACTGATTAGTTTTACCCTAGAGGCAGCGATGACTATAAGCAAAGATTTACCCCTACCCCCCGGCAGTTTCGGATTACCCCTATTAGGAGAAACAATCGCTTTTTTGACCGATGGGGATTTTGCCAGTAAACGTCATAATAAATATGGTCAACTTTTCCGTACTCATATTTTTGGCAGTCCCACGATTATTTTATCCGGTGCCGAAGCTAACCGGTTTCTCCTCAGCAACGAGAATAAATACTTTGCGGCAACTTGGCCTAAAAGTACCACAACTCTCCTCGGCAGCGCATCTTTAGCGGTGCATACAGGAGATGTCCACGCTTCCCGTCGTCGCTTAATCTATCAAGCTTTTCAACCCCGGTCCCTAGCAAGTTATATCCCTACGGTAGAAACAATTACCGCTCGCTATTTAGAGCGTTGGCAAACCGCAAAAACCCTGTCATGGTATCCTGAATTAAGAAACTATACCCTCGATATCGCCTGTAAATTATTTGTCGGTCTTGACGATGGTTCTGCTACCAAATTAGGAGAAGCTTTTGATACTTGGTGTGCGGGACTATTTACCCTTCCCATTCCCCTTCCCTGGACAGCTTTCGGCAAAGCATTACGCTGTCGAGAAGAATTACTACAAGCGATCGAGACTATCATTTTAGAAAGACAAAAAAATGATGACTTAGGCCAGGATGCTCTGGCTATCCTTTTACAAGCTAAAGACGAAAACGGTGAAAGTTTATCCTTAGCGGAATTAAAGGATCAAGTGCTATTATTACTCTTTGCCGGTCATGAAACTTTAACCTCCGCTATCGCCACTTTCTGCCTACAAATGGCACTGCATCCCGATATTTTTCAGCTTGTCCTCGAGGAAATAACTAATTTTGATCTATCTACTCCTTTAAGCGTTGATACCCTCAAACAGATGACCTATTTAGATCGCGTTTTAAAAGAAGTTTTACGTTTTACTCCCCCCGTGGGAGGAGGATTCCGTCGGGTAGTAGAAGACTGTCAATTTAACGGTTATCATTTGCCGAAAGGATGGGTAGTGCAGTATCAAATCACCAATACCCATAAAGATAATAATATTTATTCTCGTCCTGAAACCTTCGATCCCGATCGCTTTTTAGCCGAAGAAAAACCCTACGGATATATCCCCTTTGGTGCGGGATTGCGCGAATGTATCGGCAAGGAATTCGCTCGTTTAGAGATGAAAATTTTAGCCGTCCGTTTAGTAGAAAAATACGATTGGCAATTACTCCCTAATCAAGATCTCACCCTCACCACTATCCCCACTCCCCATCCTCGCGACGGTTTACAAGTCACCTTTAAACCCCGTTAACCAGTTAGGATAAAAAAACTTTAAAAACAGTTTAGCGTTTTTCTCGTAGCCGTGAAATTTATTTCACGGCCTTTATTGTCGGAAATGCTCAGATTTTGAGCAGTCGGTGGAACTGACAGAGGTTAATCGGCAGCGGGTAAAGCTTTCGATAATTCTCCATTTTGCTGATGATTTGGTCTATCAAATTCGAGAACTAGGTAACGAATTAAACGCGCTAGGGATTTTTGTAGCAAACCTTCAGCAATTTTTTGTCCCATCTGTTGGGTTTCCGGTTTAGCGATTAGTTTAGTCATCACTGGCACCATAGCCATGGCATCGAATCCTTTCGTTTCCTGTAAAATACTAAAGATGTTGCGAAGATGCTCAAAACTCTTAGCATCACCCAACAATTCTGGGGGAGTTTCTTGCACCGCTAAACCCACCTGTTGCCGGAAATTAACCGTGAGATTAAACCAAGTGCGACGACCGAAGTTATCTAGCGCATTGACTAACTCATTCACTAATTTTTCGCGGATAAATATACCCCTATCTGAAAGGAGAAAATCTAACGCTTGTTCGGTGACTTTCTCGAAGTTAAAATCATTAGAATCTTTAGCATTACGCAAGAGATTTTCTAAACGATTCCAGCGAAAAGTACCGTCTTTAAACAATAAATCCCGCAGGGAATCTCGCAACTCCGTGGAAGGATCGGTGAGCAGACGTTTAGCAATGTAAGGATAGGCTTTACTCAGTACCTTAAAATTAGGATCGATGCCAATTGCTATTCCCTCTAAAGTCACCATCGAGCGAATAATCAGGGCATAATAGGCAGGAACTCGAAAGGGAAACTCATACATCATCGCCGACATTTTATCGGTGATACTTTTAAAGTTTAATTCTGCCACACTCGCCCCTAAAGCATTACCGAAAACTTCCGAAAAAGCGGGAACAATTGGCTCTAAATTGGTAGTTGGTGACAGGAAGTCTAACTTAACGTAATCCTTGGCCAAAGACTCAAAATCTCGGTTGACTAAATGCACCACCGCTTCGATTAAACCGTAGCGTTGATAGGGTTCAATATTGCTCATCATGCCGAAATCAAGATAAGCTAATTTACCGTCGGGAGTCGCTAATAAATTACCCGGATGGGGATCCGCATGGAAAAATCCGTGTTCAAGTAATTGACGCAAAGAACACTGCACCCCCACATTAACTAAGTGGGTGGCATCAATACCCTGGGCTTGAATTTCTTTGATATTAGTTAATTTTGTGCCGTCCACCCACTCCATGGTTAAAACCCGTCTCCCGGTATATTTCCAGTAGATTTTGGGGATGTAAATTTCGGCAATGTGACCATAAAGTTGAGCGAATTTTTCGGCGTTTTGTCCTTCGTGAAGATAATTAATTTCTTCAAAAATGCGACTGGCTAATTCGTCGGTAATTGCCACTAAATCGGAGCGAAGTCTTTTAATATTACCTTTCACCCAAGTCGCCAAACTACGCATGATATACACATCTAAAGTTATACAGCGAATCAAATCGGGACGCTGTACTTTAACGGCGACTCTCTCTCCGGTTTTTAATTTACCTTTGTAAACTTGTCCTAGGGAAGCTGCCGCTATGGGATTGGGGGATAATTCTGCATAAATTTCTTCGGGACAATAACCTAATTCTTCCTCGATAAAACGATAGGCAATGTCGTTAGGAAAAGAGGGAATTTGATCCTGGAGAGTGGTTAATTCTTCTAAATATAAAGGCGGTACTAAATCAGGCCGGGTAGAGAGAGCTTGACCGATTTTAATATAGGTCGGTCCCAATTTGGTCAACATTTCCCGCAATTGTACGGCCCGTCTAATTTCATTTTTCGGCGATTTTCCCCGCAGTTTATCCCACCAGATACCGATGAGAAAAGATAAAACCGGTAGGGCAATTTCGATTAATCTCCCCAAAACGTCTAGAGGTCGCCGACGGTAATAGTCGTTAATAACTTGGGGATTGTAGCGCCAACTCTCGGCTACGTTGTCATCCATGGGGCCAATATCTTCCCGATGCTCTTCGGGAATATGGACGGGCTGCACTTCAACGGTAATCGCTTCTGGGTTTTGCGTCTCTGGGGAGATCATCTGTTCGGACATAGTTCGGTGGCGGGGCAGGGTGATTTGTAAACTATTGTAACAAGTATCGGCTTTCTGCCCGATCTTGTTTCTGTCTCCCTAGTTCTCTGCTCAGGTTCGCCGTCAACTTTCCCCGGGAGGGTTATTGCCTCTCAAAGTATTCTACAATAGCTCTCGCTATCGATTCTGCACCATCTTTAGGCAGTTTAACCTTTAATCTGGGCGGTTGGGGAGCTTGGCGTAAAAAGTCCCAATTACCTTGAAAAAATTCTTCACTGCTAATAATTTGATGATCACTATAATCTTGGATTCCAGCCAATAAAATCGCTGATTCGGCGAAACCTTCTCGCATTAGGGAAACAATCGGCACCTCTAATTTTAAAGCCTCGGCAAAGGTACTATATCCCGGTTTGGAAATAATTCGATCGCACAGGGGCATAAAATCCACGGGACGATAGCTCCGATCTGGTTTATCCTGTAAGCGGACTAAATTGGGCAGTTTGGGCGCGTTTTTTTCAAAAGTGATAAATTGCCAATCGGGAAAACTGGCGAGGTTATTATAGGGAATTGCTTCTAATCCTAACCCCCCAAAACTCAATAAAATAGTTTTTTCTTTAGGGGCATTTAGCTTAAATTCCTGTCGCAATTCTTCTTCACTGTAGCGGGGTGTACCCCCGGTTAAATTTGCTTCTGTAATGTGAGGAAATGCTGTCATCGCTTCTGCTAAAGGCAGTTTAAATAAGCGATCACATTGATTATAACAACGACTAATCCAATCACTAATACTGGCGAATTCTTCACCCCAATCACGATAGATAAAATCCCAGCCAAAGTTACCAATCATCCAACAAGGAAGCCCCGCACTTTTGGCAATTAGTGCCGCTAAAGGCGGTAAATCGGCCACAACTAAACCTACACGATTAGTTTTAATAAAATTAACTTCACTGGCAATAATTGCCCTTGATTGAGCAATTATTTGTTCTAATTTTTCTTTGGTAGCTAATTTATCCATCGTTAAACTATCCGATTGGATTACCCCCACATCAAACCCCCGGGGTCTTTGAATATATTCTCCGGATATATAGGAATCTAATAACCAGCGCGGAGCAGTGGTGACTAATATCGGCAAAATTTCGGGATTAAGTTCAATAATATTAGCTACCACCGAAGCACTGCGGACAGCATGGCCAAAACCATGATTAGTAACGGCAAAATAAACAACAGGACGAGACATAAATAGCAAGTAAGGTGAGAATAATAAGCGATAAATTTTGTTTTTCAGACCGTAGATAATAATTACCCTTAATTTTAGGGAGGCAAATGAGGCAGGATATAAATACTAGCAAAAGCATAATATTCCGCTCCCGATTGACAAGCTTCTTGCAGTAAAGATAAAGCCTCCGAGTCTCCTTGTTTTGCTAAACGTAATAATGCTAACAATCTTTTAATATATTGACTACGATAGTTAATTAATTCTTTTCGTCCACGCATACCATTGAGATCGAACAAATCTTCAACAATTTGACCACGTCGATCCCGACCATAAACACTGGCCAATTTTGCCATTTCATCCCAAACAAATTCAAGATGTGTATTCGGATCGGTTACTCCATCCGTGGGGTCTATTAACAGAGGATTTCCTGTGATATCATCGAGAGGAAAATTTGTGCCTTTGTGATTGGCATCATTACATTTATCACAAGAAAGCAGTAAATTCTCCCAAGTAAAAGTCAGATCAGGATACTGGCTTTTTGGATAAAAATGTTCGATCGCTCCGTAAGTTACCACTGTAATCTTACTTTCACAGTAAGCGCATTTCCCATTAAACATTTTAACTAATGCGTCTTTAACTTGCGGATGACTGTATTTATTTTGTGCTTGGTTAATTTGAGCTTTAGTTGCCTTGTTGTTTGATTTTATTGATTCTAAAGCCTCTAGCCAACGAGCGGCATTTTTAGCTAATACGGGTGGCTCTGATATTCTGGTGACAGGAATCAAGATAAACGCTCCTCTAGTAAGGCATCAATTCGGGATTCTAAACTATTAGGTTGACTAATTTCGCCAAAGGGTTTAACTTCTCCAACAAATAATGACAGTTGTTCATATTCTTCCTTTTCTTCTGCTGCCAGATTTTTATTTTTACGATTTAGTTGGTGGTAACGCTTAATTTTATTTTCTGTCTCAGTGGGAAAGGTTGATTTCAAACCAAAAGCAGAACTTGTTAAAGTACGATCAACATTAGCCGCTAATTCTTTATAAGGAATTTCTACAATCTCTGATTCACCCTCTACCAGATCGATTCGTAGGGTTAAAGAATTTGGCCCTGCACCGGCAGCGATTAAAGGACTATGAGTAGCGACAAAGAATTGAAGCTTGGGAAAAACTTCCTGTAACCATCCAGCAATTTCCCTTTGCCAAGAAGGATGTAAATGAATATCTAACTCATCGATTAAGACGACTCCAGAAGCCTCTGTGGGGTTATCTAGATTGGGGAAGGATTGTAATAATCGCCAAATTAAATCTCCGGCTAAAGCAATCATACTCCGAAAACCATCGGATAAACTAATGGTTGGAACTTTTTGACCGTTAACTAGAAACTGAATCAAGGCATCGGCAGTTACTTCAGCAATTTCTACATTACCGGGTAACAGTTTAGTAATTGCTTCTTCGCCGATTTTTTTCATTTGTTTGGCTTGACTATCTTCAGGATTTTTGGCTATTCGATAATCTAAATACACCATCCATCTCTCAAAAGAACTTAAAGATGTATCCTCATTAAATTGGCTGAAAAAGTTGCTAGAGCGTTTCGGAGGTTCAAGACTAGGAATGATCACTTGACTCACTCGTGTCAAACGACGGAAAGCTCCATAACCGACGGCAAACCAACCATGATTATCGGAGGCAAAAGCATTGGCTCGCAACCAACCCAAAATTTTGCTATTTTCTTCGATTAATGCTGGTTCTGTATAGGTTTGTTTGTCCTTACTGCCTCCTAACTCTAACCTTTCCTTGCCTGTAACAAAATAGGAATAAGCAAAAGTTTTTCGAGTTTTATCCGTACCAAATTTTCCCGCATCTCCATCTTCTTGATGAAGCACTGCGGTTAATTTACCCGGTGTTTTAGGATTACATATCCAACCGGTCGGACGTGGTAATAATTCTTTGGCTGCTTCTGGTCCTGCGAGCAGCAAAGCCAAAGCCTGTAAAATCGTGCTTTTTCCTACTCCATTTTCTCCCAATAAAGTGATCCAATGATAAGGTTTAGCGCGCCAATGACGTTGATTATTGGGATTACTAATAAATTTAATCTCTTGATTCTGGAAGCATTTAATGTTTTCGAGTTTTATACTTTCAACCCACATGGACATTCCCCCAGAGAATAACAGCGATCGATAAAATTCTAGCTTATTCGGCCACATCTAGCCCTTTTTGGCCTTCATCTCTAAATCCAGTCAAAAACCCTCTCTTCGGGGAGAGGGTGAATTAGATTTAGGAATTTTCTTCTAATCCAAAGACGCGATTAAAAGCTTTCAAGACTTTATAACCAGAATCGATCGATTCTAGCGGATCTTTCCGCAAACGGTGACGTAAACAGAGAACAATTACCCGACGGATATCATCTACCGTCACAGTTGTCCGTCCTTCCAAAGCGGCCAGAGCTTTAGCGGCGCGATTGGTAACGATATCGCCGCGCAATCCATCCACGTCCAACTCGGAACAAACCTCGGAAATTTTCACCCGCAGATCATAATCAAGCTCCACGGAAGGCAAAAGATTTTGGGCCTCCACTAGCTTTCTTTGCAGTTCTTCCTGTTCTAAGTTGTATTTCTCTAAAAACGAGAGGGGATTGCCATCAAATTCCGCACGCTGTTCCACGATTTTGACCCGTAGAGGTGGTTCTTTGACGGTGTGAATCTCGGCGTGCATTCCAAAGCGATCGAGCAGTTGTGGGCGCAATTCTCCCTCTTCTGGGTTGCCCGATCCCACCAAAACAAACCGGGCCGGGTGACGGATGGAAATTCCTTCCCGTTCCACCGTATTCCAACCACTAGCGGCCGAATCTAATAGCACATCGACGAGGTGATCGTCAAGTAAATTGACTTCATCCACATAGAGAATGCCGCGGTTAGCTTTGGCCAGCAAACCAGGTTCAAAAGCTTTTACCCCTTCTGACAGGGCCTTTTCGATGTCAATTGTGCCACAGACCCGATCCTCCGTCGCACCGAGGGGCAAATCTACCATAGTGACTTTTTTCTTGGCAATGGTCAACGGGATGGCCTCGTCCACCTTTTGCCGCACCTCATCGCTCATTAAATCGGGATCATTGGGGTCAGAATTAAAGGGATCGTTAGCAACTACGTCAATTTCCGGTAAAAGGTCGGCTAAAGCCCTAATTGTGGTCGATTTTCCCGTACCTCGATCCCCCATAATCATCACCCCGCCAATTTTGGGGTCGATGACGTTGAGCATTAGGGATAATTTCATTTCTTCCTGGCCGACAATAGCGGTGAAGGGAAAAACCACGCGGCGAGTTTTCGGAGGAGCTTGGGGAGTCACGGTCATAGGTGGATTCAAAAGTCAAGAGTTTTTGAGTAAAGAATTATATCTAGTGGGAATTCTAGCCGTCAGCTTTCAGCAAAGCTTTATCATTGTAAGTCTTTTTCCCTGCTTTTTAAGATCCAGCGCCAGAGGGGATGACGCGACCCTTCGGCCCGAATTTTCTGCACCCGTTGCTCTAAGCGCAGTTTTTCTCTGGGGGAAAGTCCTAAAATAATGTTGCGACTTTGCCAGACTAACACTGCTCCTGTCATGGCAAAACAAAAGGCTAGACCGATAGAAGGCCAGTAATTGAAAGCTAAAGCGTATCTAAGGGCTGTCCAAGTAAAATATTGCCGCATTAAAGCTATATCATCCCATAAAACCCATAAACTCGCCGAACCAATCCCTAACCAACAACCCAACACGAATAACCAACGACCCCATACCGTCAGTCGATGTAATCTTTGGACTTGTTGCTGTAGTTCAGAATCGGCCATTTCAGTGAACATTGTGCATTAATCAGTGGAGGTGTGGGGTGATGGGGTGTAGGGTGTAGGGTGTAGGGTGTGGGGTGATGGGGAAATGGGGTGATGGGGTGATGGGGAGAATCAATAAAGGTAGTCTATTGACAACTGCTCACTGATTACCACTGTCCACTGAAAACTCAAATCTGATAACTGATAACTGATAACTGATAACTGATAACTGATAACTGATAACTGAATTATCCCTTGACAATTGCCCCAAAATCTGCTAGGACTCGGGCGTGATTTCGCAGTAAACCCAACAGATTTAAACGATTGCGACGGACAGATTCTTTTTCGGCCATGACTAACACACTATTTTCGCCATCGAAAAAGTCAGCCACCAGGGGAGAAATTGCCGTTAAAGCAGTGACAAGACGCTGATAATCTCTTTGCTCTCTTGCGCTAATAGTTTCGGGAATTAGGGCAATTAAAGCGTCATAAAATGCTGGTTCGGAGGATTGTTCAAATAACTCCGTATTGATGATTGCCTTGGTTTCTAGGGTAGTTGTATCTAAATCTCCTTTTTGTGCTAAACGGGTCGAGCGATTGACAGTTTCATAGATGTTGGCTAACTGACCATCCTGACGAATTTGGCATAAAAAGCGGGCGCGTTCACGGGTATCTAATAAATTTTCTAAAGCGCGAGACTTATACTCTGGATCGTTTTCCCCTAAAACTGCATTAACGAGATCATAATCTATCCTCAAATCATCAATTAAGAGAGTTTGCAGACGTTGTAAAAAGAAATCTTTAATCAGATTTGCTGGGTTGGGTTTATCGGGATGACAGGTAACAAAATCCTTAGCTATCTGCTCAATTAATGCCAAAAGATTGATATTAAAATTGGCTGACCAGATAATACTAATTATTGCATTGGCGGCCCGACGGAGAGCGAAGGGATCTGAGGAACCAGTGGGCAGCATTCCCAGTCCAAAAATACCGACTAAAGTATCTAAGCGATCGGCAATTCCCACCACTTGACCAGTTATTGTTTCCGGGAGTATATCCCCAGCATTGCGAGGCAGATAATGTTCAAAAATGCCCCGGGCAACTATAGCCGATTCACCACTAATTAAAGCATATTTTTCGGCCATTACTCCCTGTAATTCTGGAAATTCATAGACCATTTGGGTAACTAAATCCGCTTTACAAAGCATGGCAGTGGACTCTATATCACTGCGACTTTGTTCATCGAGATTTAACTGTTCGACAATCATCTGGGCAATTTCCATAATCCGATCGACTTTATCGCGCATGGTTCCCAATTCTTCTTGGAAAGTGACGGTTTCCAGTTGGGGAAGAAAACTATCTAAGGGTTCATCACAATCGGCAGTATAGAAAAATCTGGCATCAGCTAACCGTGCGCGGATAACCCTTTCATTTCCCGCGGAAATAATCTCAGATTTCTGGGGATCGCCATTGGAAATAGTAATAAAATAGGGTGACAAACCCTGGGGAGTTTTCACTGGGAAATAACGCTGGTGTGTCACCATCACGGTAATAATTACTTCTGGGGGTAATTCCAGAAATTCATCGTCAAATTTGCCGACAATTGCCGTGGGATATTCGACTAAGTTAGTCACTTCTGCTAATAAATCTGCGGGAATTTCCGCCACTCCCTGGAGCTTTTTGGCTAGGGTGCTAATCTGATCAGTAATTATCTGTTGACGCACTTGCGGATCCGCTTCCACAAAAATCGATCGCAAACTGGTTAAATATGCTTGGGGATGACTAATAGCTAGGGATTGCGGGTGTAGAATGCGATGACCAAAAGTTAAGCGATCGCTGGTTAAAGTGGTAGAGCCATTAATTAATTCTAGGGGTAAAACTTCCCCATCCACTAAAGTTAATAACCAACGAATTGGCCGGGGAAATCTTAAATCTCCATCTCCCCAACGCATAAAACGTCTTCCTTCCAAACGGGTAATCCATTGGGGAATTAATTCAGTTAAAATCTCGGCTGTTGGACGACCTGGAATCGTTTTTTCAATATAGACAAATTCTCCTTTGTCTGTGGCACGAATGGAGAAAGCAGCGGTGCTAACTCCCTGTTTTCGAGCAAAACCCTCACCAGCGGGGGTAATTTGGCCATTTTTGTAGGCGGCACTAACTGGCGGTCCTTTTATCTCCTCGCTGCGAGCTTCTTGCTCCCTCGGTAATCCTGTGATTAACACGGCCAAACGGCGCGGGGTTGCGTAAACTTGAATAGCAGTCGCGTCCAGAGATTCCGTCTCTAAACTCTTGCTAACTCTTTCCCGCAATTGTGCGATCGCGCTATCGACAAAATCTGCGGGTAGTTCTTCTGTACCGACTTCCAGTAAAAAATCCATCTGATTGATTGGCCGTGTTTATGCTTCACCGATCATCTAGGCTATCACAGAAGCCGTGTCCTTAGTTTTTGCTCAGCTGTACTGCATTTAAACTGCATATTGGAAATTTTAGTACAAATGCTCAAACTTCCCCGACCTAGCTCTGGCGCTGCCCACTCTCCTATCCCTTTTAAACATTATGTTAGTATAACTATAGCGTTTCCCAATCTCATGAGGTACACCAAAATCTTAACTCCTGACTCCTGACTCCTCAAAACCTAAGACTCTGTACCTCACAACTATGGGAATTGCTATATATGGCGATACAATTGCATTAGCTTGGCTAAAGGGACAAAGTTTATATCATATTTTATCTGTTATGTCAATAAAGTTATGAAACGATTTCTATTATTATTTTGTGTTCTCGTGAGTTTTTTGCTGTTTATCAGCTTTGAGATTGATTTTTCCTTGTCTGCACTAGCTCTAACTCGACAACAGCTAGAAGGGCCGGGGCAGCTGTTGTATCAATCCCGTCATAGTTTGCGCGATGATACAGGTAGTCCTTGGCAGGTGGTGTTGTTCAAACGAATTAAGGATGGGGAAACCCTAGAAATGAGTTTGCGCTTGGTGGGATTTCCTGAAGGGATTGAGTTTCTCCATGGAGAAAGATTGACGATAACGACAGCTAAAGGCGAAATTTTAGCGGCTAAGGATGCTTTTGCCGAAAAATCACCAGCAGCTAACGTCGGTCAATACGAGATGCAGGATATCTTACCGCAGCTACCCGTTACTGAAGCGATCGAACTTTCCCTACCCCTAGAGGCTCCCCGTCATCTTAACATCCCGATTCCTGTACTTTTAGAATGGCAAAGTCTGCTTTTTTCGGCAAATGTTCGACTTTTTGGGTTAGGGTGAAAGATGCAGCAAATTGGAATCAGCGACGATGGGAAAGATTAATTTATTAGTCAGTGCCACCTCTGAGGATTGGATAGAACAGGCAATTAATAATTTAGGGATTATTCTGCTCGATCATCCCCATTGTGAGCGAAAAGCGGCAGGAGGGGCCTTAAATCTCATCGGAAATTTTGGGTCTGAAACCCCGCCGTTCTAGGTTGGCTTTACGTTAGAATTAAAAGGCCAGTCTCGAAAACCAAGTGGACGGCGCAGCACCTTGAAAACTCGGCTTAGGGGGTTCCGACCAGAAAAGCTTGGC
>NZ_JAPZQJ010000118.1:0-6767 GCF_027530405.1 Microcystis sp. LE19-41.2A
CCGTTTAATCTGTTGCTCTGAATAATAAACTAAGGTCTTTTGACTACACCATAAATCAAATTCTCCTGCTTTAAAGCCATCGGTAAATCTGATTTTACGTCGGTCATCAGATAGTTTGTAGCCCGTTAGTTTGTATTCAACCGAACGGCTATGCTTTTTGAACCGAGGAAAGCCTTTTTTCCCTGGTATCTTAGCATGACAATTCTGGTAAAACCTAGTAATTGATTGCCAGGCTCTATCAGCAGCCGATTGACGAGCTTGAGAGTTTAATTTGTTAACCCAAGGTGTCTCTTTATTGTTAGCTAGTACCGCACAAAGTTTTTGGAGATCATTGCGGGTTGTCCCTTGATTGTCCATCCAATAACGAACACAAGAGTTACGCACAAACTGAGAAGTTCTAATAGCTTCATCAAGTTTTTGGTATTGTTCTGGTGTCCCGTTTTTTAACTTGGCTTCTACGACTAGCATTGATTAATCTTCGACCCTGGATAAATTAAGTATAACACAGTTTACCTACAAATGGTAGAATTAAAATCGTGCTTCGCGGTTGATATTCTGGTCGAATTTCATCCCCCGCAAAGGTGAGTATCTTGTCGAAAAATCTAGCGGGGGCATTCATCCGACATTTTAGGTAAAACCCAACATCCTCTACTAAGTGAGACTAAGAAATTATGTCTCACTTAGTAGCTTTTTCCTGGTTGCAAGGCTCTGTCCCGACCCACGCAGGAGTCCTAGTTCCTAAGACCCATACTTTTTCTGGCAACAAGACCCGCCGAAGCTCGTTTATCGCGCAAGGAATAGTGGTCAAGATATATTTGTTAAGTAGTCTGACATAAATTCTGTTGTCTATCTTAAGAAATGTAAATTGCCGCAATTCTTACTGACGACCGACTTGAAAGAGGCAGGGGGCAGGAGGGAAAAGTACCACTTTCAGGCTTGGCGGTGCCAACTTTGGCATCGGGACTGACGACCGACGACCGACTCCTTACCCCACAGTTAACTTTACTTTTGTCCAACTACTTAGAGCATCGGTTTTTAGATTTATTCAGCCAACCCTACTTATGAGATGCACCCGAAAAAATAAATCTGATTTGTGCATAAAAACTAAAGACTATAACATTAGAAAACTAAACCTGTTATAATCGGGGCAAAAATAAATGCTTGTAATCTTAATTAGAACATGGTCAATAGTATTTTAATGATTCCTGTTCATTTGGATGCTCTTTATCTGAAAAGAGAGCGCCTAGTTATAGAGGCGATGGCAGATTTGAGCATAATTCCTTATTTTAATAGAAAAAGAGACGTAAATCCGAATATTGCTCATATCAGCGAGGAGATTGTTTCCCAACCCTTTCAAAATCAAAATCTCTACCTGAAAGCAGGAATCCATTTACATTGGGCGTTACCCGATGCTTTAACAAAAGGTATTCAAGATAGCGATAAAAAGACAGTTTTCCCATCAGTTCCTAATCGCTGGTTAGTAACACGCACTCTTAACGGCAAAAAACGTCAATGGGTGGTGGAGAGTGATTATCTTTATCGGGAAGGAGAAGGGGAGCAGTTAGGTAGTATTGCTTATCCCATTGAGATAAAGAATGGTAATGGTAATCATCAACCATTTCGCTATTTAGGTCGCAAACTGCCTATAGAAGCTTGGTTAGAAAATGATCCCAAGGCTGAATACTTACCCTTATTAACGGCGGTAGGTTATGGTGAACCGACTTTTGCGGCTTTTTATCCCAATTGTCACAGCGTTTTTGGATTTTATGATGATTATTCTCCTGAAAATACTGATGGGTTACAGTATGATGTGATTGCGTGGTATAGTCACTTAGAAAAGGATTATTTCAATCAGTTTATTCAGTTAAAATTAAAATTAAAAGATAAATTGAGTACACAGGAATTAATCAAAGCGATACAAGAGGAATTCAAGTGGGACATTCCCGTTAAAAGCAATGAACAAATACCTCAAAGAATACTTTGCTATGCCCGCTTAAAGTTTGCTTCTCCAACCAATACAGAGAAAGAAATTTCGGTAGAAGTGGCTGTAGGAAATACGGGAACGGAGGCATTATCTGCTTATTTAGGTCAAAAAATTGACAACAATTCTCAATCTATTATTGAAGATCAATTAGAAGCTTTAACCCTATCTTCTAGTCTAGAACATCGGCAGTTGGATCTAACAGCTAAGTTTGAGGAAGCACGCCATGAAAAAGGGTTTAATGCGGTCTCATCTGGCACAATATGGACAATTACTTTAGGAAGCACAAACGCTACAACAGCAAATGCTGAAGATGCTCAAGCTCAGAGCGAAGTTACTTTACCCGATAATATAGCTCCTAAACTGAATCAGCTTAATCTATCTCAACAGAAATATGACTGCACTTTCGATGAAATTGAGTCAATGCGTCGGCAACTCTTTTCTGATTGGTATAAGTATATGTTAAGTGCTTATCCCCCCCAAGGTAGCACCGCTCAGTATCCTGATATTGATGAAGTTAAATATTATATTGAGGAGAAGGGAATTGAACCTTTAAAGGCAAAACTGAATGATCTAGAGAATTATGAAAAGTTATTGAATAAATCTTTAACTCAATTACAACAGGCGATTACTCAAGTAAATATTACCCAGTGTAAATTAAAAGTTAGTGATATTTTAGACTGGGAAAAATTGATTAATCAGTTAGAACAGGGAACAACAGAGCCAATTAAAAGAATTAAGCAGTTAATCCCCGATTTGTCCAGTAAAATTGCAGGGAAAAACCAAGGAAAAATTATAGATGCCTTAAATTTAATTTTTACTAAAAACGAAACAGAGCCAATTAAAAGAATTGAGCAGTTAATCCCCGATTTGTCCAGTAAAATTGCAGGGAAAAACCAAGGAGAAATTATAGATGCCTTAAATTTAATTTTTACTAAAAACGAAGAAGAATTAGTCCGTTGCAATCGTCTGCTTTTAGAAGTTTCTTTCCCTCAGCTAATTTTAAAAGCTCCACCACCTTATACCCTGAAACCTATTGCCGGTTCCCGTTATTGGCAACCAACAGAACCAGTTGTCTTGATGGCGGGGGAAGGGGTAAAACCCACCATTCGCCATGGACAAGATGGAAGATTGAGGGATGATGGACTGTTAGAATGTGAGATTTTACAACAGGAAGAGGACATTTTTCTCAATGGATTTTCGTCTATTCTCGGTAAAATTGATCAGATAGCAAACAATAAAAAAGGGGAACATATTGGCTTTAACACTTGGGAAGAACAACCTTGGCATCCGTTTTTACTAGAGTGGGAGGTAGAAGTTTTTCCCCTCCAAAATGGCTGTAATCATGGCATCTATAATCATCAATATGATGCTGAGTTTATTACGGGTAATTATACCTTGAAAGAAAACGAGCCAGAGCTTTCTTTACAGTACGGAAAGGGGGCTGTTCTTAAAGCTGCTAATGTTTATAGTGGTCGGAGTATTTTAACACCCCATGCCGGAATTAAGCTTAAGGAAAAAATAGAAGTTTATTTAAAGAAACAATTACCTGATGAGGCTAAAGAATATTACGAACTAAACCTGTCTGAACAAGAAGAAGCTTACCAAAAAAGAATCCAAGATTGGTATAAGGACAAACCAAATTCTTTGACCAACTTAGACCAACAAGAAAAGATTCAAGCCATTCAAGCTTGGTATGAGCAAAAACCCTGTTATGATCCTAGTAATCCTAATTTAATTTTCACTAATCTATTCTCGGATCAAAAAGCTAAAGACCCCATTTATACTGCCATTAGAGCTTATCAAAATCTTTTAAGCCTAAATTGTCTATCTCAAGCTTTAGGAGGGTTTAACGAGGCTTTATTGATGCACAAACAGACCTTACAGTTACCTATTGCTGATCCTTTAGGATTTAATGATTATCAGGCTTTTACAGATGAAATAAAAGACATGGTACAACAAAGTATCCGTAGTGCGCCAGAACCTTTAAATGATTTTAACCCAATTCGCTCAGGGGTAATGAAGATTTTGCGGTTACGGTTGGTGGATACTTTTGGACAGGTGAAGGATTTAGATATTAGAAATATTATCACTCCTGAACAGATGACGACTCCAGGCAGTCCCTATCTGATATCTTTACCCCCTCGTTTGGTACAACCAGCGCGTATTAATTTCCGTTGGTTATCTGCAATTGAAGGGGAACAGGAAATGAATAGTCATCCAGCTACTACTCCTATTTGTGGCTGGATATTGCCTAATAATTTAGATAATAGTCTCGCTATCTATGATAATCAGGGTAAGGCTTTGGGTTCGATTAATCAATTAGCAAAATGGCAAGCTGCGCCGGGAGAAAATACGGTTATCCCCTTTGATAAAATTGATGATCATTTACAAAAAGTGATTAACTATATTATTAAGCAGGGGGCAGAATTTTTGTCTAATTTTATTTCGGCTTTAGATAGTGGTTTAGAAAACATTGATTCCGAAAATTCAGCGCAAAATCAAGGTTTAGCACTGTTAATGGGACGACCTATTGCCGTAGTCAGAGCTTCTTTAAATTTGGAATTAGAGGGACTTCCAGCTATTAACCAAGATTGGGGAGTATTTTGGCAAGATTTAAGACGCAATTTCCGAGAAACAGATGGCTTTGAAAAGGTCAAGTTTCCGATTCGTTTAGGAGAATATAAACAGTTAAATGATGGTTTATTAGGTTATTGGTTGGAAGGGGATGATGGAAGTCTCAAGGATATATTTTATGCCCCTCAAAGTGATTTAGAGGGAATTAATCATCCTGCTATTAAATTTCATAATGCTAATAATCCTTGGCACATTGATCTTAATGTAAAAGATCCTCCTACCCTGTTAACCATGCTTATAGATCCCAGAGGAAAAGTTCATGCAACTACTGGAATTTTACCGACAAAATCGATCAATATTCCCCCGGATCAATATCAACAGGCTTTAGAGAGCATAGAAATTACTTTCTTCTCTGCTCCTATCTTGACAGATTATGGTAAGATTAATTTAGCTTTACCTGATGAAGTCGGTTATCAGTGGTCATGGTTAGAGAAAGAAAAAGAGCAATGGTCAACTGCTGACAAAATAGGTCAAACTAATGTTAATGCTATCTTCTCTGGCAAGCAAGAAATTCGAGAGGGATGGTTAAAGTTAAGCCTAAAAAAAGAGCCACCCAACCCTAATAGTCCTAATCCCTAAGTTTATTAAAAATTCACCCGTTAATTTTTTAAATCAAGGAGTATCAATTATGAGTAACACTAATGACTTAGTTCTACATCTAAAACTAGATACCATTATCCCCGATGCAGACAATCAAAGAGTTCGTAGTGCTTTTTTAAGCGAGAATGTTTCAGCTTTAAGTGAGAATATTTCGGCTTCTACTGAGAACCAATATAGTGTTCATGGTAGTCCCCAAGTTGTGAGTGATGAACATTTTGGCAGTTGTTTCATTTTTGATGGAAGACAAGACTATATAGAAATTCCTAATTCAGAGGACATTAACTTTGCAACTAATCAAGATTTTACCGTTGCCAGTTGGATAAAAATAGCCAAAGAACAAGCATTTAAACCCAATGGTGATACCGATATTATTGGAAAATGGAATGGTAGTGGAGGTTATCCCTATGTCATCAGATATGTGCGTGATAACCAAACAATCCATGCAGCAAGATATGATGGTTCTAATAATCCCGCTGTCACCACCACAAACCAACTTAATAACGAGCAATTATATCACATTGCTTTTGTTAAAGAAGGGAGCAAGTTGCGGCTTTATTTAGATGGACGTGAAGAAAATAGTACGGATGATACAACCCAATCTCAAACACAAAATGATTCACCTCTTTATCTAGCACGTAGAGGAGGAAGCAATGAAGCTTATGCTAACTATTTTGCGGGAACAATTGCTCATCTCCGCATCTATAAAAAGGCATTATCTCCAGAAGAAATTAAACAGGATATAAATGATAATTTAACGGTGATCGCCGCTTTTAATCTTGCCTATCCTCTTGATTTTGACTTATATGAAGGGGACAATAAAGAGTCCATTATCTTTATTGAAAATGATACTAAGGGAGAAGAACTGGTTTTTGAAATTCAAAATGATACAGAACAAGAGATTACTTTACCAGCAAAAAGTGGAGCAGTCACTCAAAATAATTATCATTTTGAATTAAGATTTAGACCTGATACTCTATCGCCTAAATCTTTACAGCAATTGGCTTTAAAACCCCAAAGTAATTGGAGTATGAGTTCTCCTGTTACTCAAGCAGATGGGATAGTTTCTCTCTATTTCTTAACAACTAATACTACTTTATCAGCTAATGAGGTCGTTACTTTAACCCTGCCAAACGTCAGTGCTTCAGCAGCGGGAGGGGCAAGAACAACCAGAGTTGAGTTTTTATGTCCAGAGTTTACTTATCAAGGAGAGACTTTAACTCATTATTATCGAGAAAAAAAACTCAGCGTTATCGATCATCGAGGGAAGAAGAATATTCCGCTTCATGTCAGTTTTGTAGGCTCTAATCGGATTTTGAATAATGGCAAAACACAGAATAAGTTAACTTTGCGAATTGTTAATGTATTAAAAGATAAATCTATTCCTTTGATTCCAGATAGTAAGGGGGATCGGCTCTTCGGTTTGTGTTATGCAATGGAGGGGGGTTATAAGGGATGGAACCCTTATATAGAAAGGCATTTAGCGATTTTTGTCAATTGTTTTTTATCTAGAGCGAACTAATCAATTAAGTCTCTTGCCAGATAAGGATTT
>NZ_JAPZQJ010000377.1:0-21415 GCF_027530405.1 Microcystis sp. LE19-41.2A
TAGGGTTTGCTGAATAATGGTAAAACCCTTTTAAAATAAGGCTTTTGACCTGTTAAAGTCCGATGTTAGTGCAAGAAAATAGGATTGGGACTTTCAAAAACCTTGCATTATCCTTCTTGTAGTACATAGCTTGGTACAAAAAACAAGGGCAACAAAGCCCGAAACGACCGACTCCTGACGACCGGCTACTGACTCCTACCCCCAGGAAAAACTTTTTCAGCAGACCCTAATTACACATCTAAGCCACTACTCCGTCAGACTTCTGCTGTGATCAGTAAACAGTGAACTGAAAACTCAAATCCGATCCCTAATAGCTGTATCCCGTCTCCTGTCTCGGAGTCTCCTGTCTCGGAGTCTCCTGTCTCGGAGTCTCCTGTCTCGACTAGGAAATTAATTTTGCACGACTACTTACATAAACTGGTACAAAAAAGCAGGGCAACAAAGCCTGAAACGACCGGCTACTGACTCCTGACGACCGACTCCTAACCCCACCAACAAACTTTTTGCCGCAAACCCTACCTATGCGGCTGGACGAGGAAAAAGAAAGAGTCGAGACGGAGCAAAAAGTAAGCGTGGAGGGATTCCGGGGCGTGTGGATATTCTCCTCTCCCATCTCCCCCGCAACGCGCACGAAGTGGTCTCCCCACACCCTTCTCCCTTCTCCCCCAATACTATCGGGACGGGGAAGAATTGATCGGGGGTAAAGAAGGAGAAATTTCGCCACCTCGAGCGAATATTTCCAGATTCCATTGACCGAAACGATTACTTTCAAAAGCAATAAAACGACCGTTACCACTAATCGTCGGACGACGCACTTCTCCTAAAATATTTTCGGTGAGATTTTTTGTTTGCAGAGTTTGTCGATCATAAATATATATATCGGGTTTACCGGACTGTTCCGACACATAAACAATATAGCGACCATCGGCACTAATATCCGGTTGATCTTGATAGGTTTTTGCTTGATTTAACCCCGGTAGGGGAACTAAACGATTAGCCACTCGATCGAATAAATAAATCGTTCGTTGACCCCTGCGATCGGAGGCAAAGACCAGATAACGACCATCGTAGTTAAAACGGGGATTATCTTCAGAGGAAGGGGTATTTAAAGTATTTCCTAAAAGCTGTTGGGGAGGGGTGACAAAACCCGCATCACTACATCCCCCCAGACTGATGATATTAACCGCAAGCAAAAGTCCCAGAAGTTTAGGAAACCTGATCATCGGTCGGCACCGGGGAAGGAAGGATACAACAATTAATATCATCAAGACAAACTTTACCCCAATGCAATGCCCAACGCACCAATTCCACCCGATTATCGGTTTTTGTTTTTGTCAAGATATTACTAATATGATTATCAACGGTACGCTTACTAATCTCCAGCTTTTCCGAGATTTCTTGATTGGTTAAACCATTAGCCACTAAATCGAGTATTTCTAGCTCTCGATCGGATAATGAAGCGGCTGTTTGAAACTTCCCAGCAGACATGAGTATAATTCCTCTCGTATATGTACTTATCATTCTAGAAGAATTTTTTCCCCAGGAATCGATAATCAGTGATCAGTGATCAGTAAACAGTAATCAGTGAAAAGACGGCACTGTTACTGCCATTTGATGATGCACACTTAATACAGATGGTTTGCGGCAAAAAGCTTTTCCTAGGGGCAGGGTGTGGGGTGTGGGGTGTGGGGTTTTATCGATTTTCAGGTGGTCAACTACCTAATTTTCAGGGAAAAAGTCCAGGAATTTTCCCCCCGATCCCCGCAATGGCTGGCACTTTTTGAGGGAAAAAAAGTCTAAAAGTCTTATCCAACAAGGTTTAACGATGTATCTGTTTGTAACTGAAGAGCCTCAAAATCTTTGTGGACAATGCTTTGAGAGGGATTGTTCCCCTGTCAGACTCAAAACTGATCACTGATCACTGATCACTGATTCAGGGCTGACGGCTGGTACTATATAATGAAAAACGCTCCTTAGTTAGATATTGAGAAAAACATGGAAGTTATCCCCGCTATTGATATTCTCGATGGCAAATGTGTGCGACTTTATCAGGGAGATTACCAACAATCGCAGGTTTTTAACGATAATCCCGCAATAGTGGCGCGAGAATGGGTCAATCAGGGGGCAACCAGATTACATTTAGTTGATTTGGATGGAGCCAAAGAGGGTAAATCGGTTAATTTGTCAACTATTGAAACAATTCTTAATGATATTGCCATTCCCGTACAGGTGGGGGGTGGACTGCGGGATGTAGAAACGGTGAGTAATCTCCTAAAAATCGGGGTAGAAAAGGCGATTGTCGGGACAGTAGCCGTAGAAAAGCCCGAATTAGTCAGCGAACTTTGTCAAAGCTTTCCGGGGCAAATAATTGTCGGTATTGATGCTCGCGATGGCAAAGTAGCCACCAGGGGTTGGTTAGAAACTTCCGCAGTAGATGCGATCGCTCTTGGGCAAGATATGGCAAAAAGAGGAGCCAGCACGATTATCTACACTGATATTCATCGAGATGGCACACTTTCTGGCCCGAATCTCGCCGCTTTGCGAGAATTAGCCGAATCTGTCGAAATTCCCGTAATCGCCTCTGGGGGCATTAGTTCCCTGACGGACCTACTGAGTTTATTGTCTTTGGAACCTTTGGGAGTAACGGGAGTAATCGTGGGCCGCGCCCTTTATACCGGTGCAGTTAACCTCTCGGAAGCGATTAGCGCGATCGGATCGGGCCGTTGGCAGGATGTACCCCCGAATTTTTTCGTTTAACGGACTTGTTTGAGAGTATCCACCTGTTTATTGAACATATCGGTAAATAGTCCCAAAACGGTGCGATTTTCATTGACTTTGATGTTGACACTCACGGACATCCCCGATTGCAGCGGTAGAGTGGATTGATTTTTCAAAACTAACTCTTGACTGTTCAAGCGTACCCGGACGGGGAACCGATAAAAACGGTGATTTTCGTCGGGAGGTAAAGCATCGGAACCGATCGAGATTACTTCTCCCTTAATATCGCCGTATTCACTGTAGGAAAAGGAATCAATGCGAATATCGGCTTTTTGTCCCACGCGCACAAAACCGATGTCTTGGTTAGTCACGTCCACCTCTGCCACTAAACAACCTTTAGCGGCATCTTTCACCTCGGTGGGACAGCCATCGGGAACAAGTTTTAATAATGCTTCCGCTTGACTTGGTTGGGGAACAAACCCGGGCCGGGCCTTGAGATCAAAGACCACACCATCGATGGGGGCGGTAATTTTTTGATATTTAATCGTCTGTTGTGCTTGACTAATTTGACTGTCTAGTTCGGCAATGCGCTTGTTGTTATCAATGATAATGCGACTGATCTGACTATCGATTTCAGCGATCCGTTTGTAATTGTCCGCCATTTTATCGCGCACATCTTTTTCCGTGATTACCGTGGTATTAATCAGCTTTTCTTGCGCTTGGGAGATCAACAGGAAATAACGCTTTTCTTCCTGTTCCAGGCGGGAAATTTCGGCGATGCGGGTTTGTACTTCTTTCTCTTGTTTTTCTCGATCGATTTTGCCGTTAGCCTCTTGCTGCTGTAATTCATTCTGGCGATCAGTTACAGATTGTTTTTGTTTATTAATCTGATAACGGGCGATCGCTCCTTCATCCCCCAAGGGTTCAATATCCTTAAGAATATTACGCTCGATATCCAAGCTTTCTTGGCCCTGTTTCATCGAATTGGCATTACGAGTCTTAATTTCTTCTAAGACTAAGCGATCTTTGATTAATTGCGAGCGGGCATCGGCCAACTGTACCCTAGTTTGGGCCAATTGTTTTTCTAGTTGTTCCATTTCCAATCTAGCGGCCGCTTGTCGAGAATTGGCCTCCCGTCGAGCAGCCCCTAAACGAGCTAATTCATCCCCTTGTAAAGCAGAGCTAGAAGCACCTTCACTGACCTGTGCTTGATAAAGTTGATTTTCTGTCACCAAAGCGGCACGATTACGGGCTAAATCGGCGATTTCACTCGGTAATTTTAATTGAGCGATCGAACTTTCCACTGCTGCTGGTGTCAGATCCTGCGCCATTAAGAGACGATAGAATTGATTTTCCTTCTCAGCACTGGTGCGAATTTTTCTCAAGGATTCTAACTGCACTTGCGAGGCACTGGAATCCATTAAAACCAGTACATCACCTTTGTTAACTCGATCGCCGTCTTTCACTTTCACGAACTGTACTACCCCATTCACCGGTGCTTGTACTTCTTGCACTTTCCCCTGGGGTTTAAGTTGTCCTTGGGCGCCCACCACCTGCTCGATTTTGGCGAGCGCTGACCAAATTAAAGCGGCAGTGGTGACACTCATTAATGTCCAGATAATCGTCCGCGACCAAATGGGTGATTGTTTCAGGATCACCGATTGTTCCGGTGGGCTAAAAGTGGGTAAAGAAGGGCTAATACTTTTATTTTTCGTGGTAGTGGCCACGTTTTTACCCGCTTGGGTCAGTTCATCGCTTTTAGCGTTGCCGTTGCCCTTTTGACCGTTGTTAGAATTACCGTTCATGGGGATTCTCCTATATTTAGGGTTTGCTGAAAAAGTTTTTCGTGGGTGTAGGGTGTGGGGTGTAGGGTGTGGGGTGTGGGGTGTGGGGTGGTCACTGCGTGCGCGTTGCGGGGGGTTTTGGGGTATTAGTTGAAACTTCCCCATTTCCCCATTTCCCCATTTCCCCATTTCCCTATCCCCTAATCCCTGTTCCCTGACTGACTAGATTTGCGAATCCTGTTGTTTATAGAGAGTATAGTAAAGGCCTTTTCTGGCCATTAATTCCTCGTGGGTGCCTTCCTCCGCTACTGTCCCCTTATCCATCATGACAATAATATCGGCGGATTTGATCGAAGCTAGACGATGGGTGATAAAAAAGACCGTACGATCCTTGAAAGCTTCCTTGAGATTCAGACACACTTGCCGTTCGGTATTATAGTCGAGGGCGCTGGTGGCCTCATCAAGAATGAGAATTTGCGGTCTTTGCAGGACGGAACGAGCGATCGCAACCCGTTGTCGTTGTCCCCCCGATAGGGATGCCCCCCGTTCACCGACGCGGGTATTATAGCCATTGGGCAGGGTCATAATAAATTCGTGGGCTGCGGCTGCTCTCGCTGCCGAGACGATTTCCTCCACAGTCGCATCGGGGTTAGTCAGGGCGATATTTTCCTGTACCGTACCATCAAATAATAGGGTTTCTTGGGGAACCATGCCGATTTGACGACGCAGGGAATAGAGTTCCACTTTGTTGATATCATAGCCATCGATGAGAATCCGTCCCGATTCTGGTTCGTAGAGACGGGCTAATAGTTTAGTGATGGTACTTTTCCCGGCGCCACTTTCTCCCACCAAAGCGACAAAAGTGCCGGCGGGGAATTCTAAATTGACGTTGTATAGTTGCAGGGGTCCGTGGGGATTGAAGCGGAAAGCGAGGTTTTCGTAGGTGACAGTGCCTTTAATTAAGGGCATGGGGATATTTTGGCGATCGAGTTCCGCTTCTTGGGGAGTATCGACGATATCGGCCAATCTTTCTAGGGATAAGCCGGTTTCTTGGAAGTTTTGCCAGAGTTGGGTCAAACGCAGAATCGGCGAGGTAACGTAGGAAGAGATAATCCGGAAGGCGATTAATTGACCAAGGGTGAGTTTTCCGTCTAAAACTAGGGCTGCTCCCACCCACAGCACTAATAAACCCGATAATTGGTTAAAGAAGTGACTAAAGGAACCGGCCAAAGTTGAGGTCATGACCGTTTGAAAACCTTCGGCCACATAGCGCGCATAACGTTCTTGCCACTGCCAACGGGAACGCAATTCGATATTCTGTGCTTTTACTGTTTGGATTCCCGTCATCACCTCCACTAGATAGGATTGGGTTTCGGCGTTTCGTTCCGCTTTTGCTCGCAGTTGTCGCCGCACGATCGGTGCGAAAATAGCTGTGGAGAGAACTAAAATCGGCACGACTCCCAGGGCCCAAACGGTTAGAATCGGACTATAGATCAACATAACCACGATGTAGATAACCGAGAAAATGGCATCTAACACCACCGTTAGGGCTGTGCCTGTTAAAAATTGCCGAATATTCTCTAATTCGTTGATTCTTGTCGAAATTTCCCCCACTGGCCGCCGTTCAAAGTATTTCAGGGGTAAGCGCAGCAGGTGATCGATAATTTCTGAACCGAGGGTCATGTCGATGCGGTTAGTGGTATCGACAAAAAGAGATGTTCTCAAAAAGGTTAAAATCCCCTCAAAAACGGCAATTACTAAGAGGAAAACCCCGAGGGTGTTCAGAGTTTCCGGGCTATTCTGCACGATCACTTTATCGATAATCACCTGAATCATCAAGGGATTGGCCAGGGCAAATAACTGCACGAAGAAAGAAGCGATAAAAACTTCTATTAAGACTCGTTTATGTTTCTTGACAGAAGGCCAAAACCATGATAGGCCAAAACGCTGTTGCTGGGTGTGTTTGGTGGGTTTGAGCAGAATTACTTCCCCTTTTTCGTCCCAAGATTCCAGAAATTCGCTGGTTTTGCGTTTAATTATCCCCCGTTCCGGAACGGCGATCGTGGTTTCCCGTTGATTAATTTCGTAGAGGATAACGATGCTGTCTTGCCAGCGAATTAGGGCAGGAGGGTTGATATTGGGCAAGGAAGTAGCATTTAGGGGTACTAATTGGCTATGGAGTCCCACTAACTCGGCCACAGCCCCACACAGGGGCAGGGAAAGGCTGCCGGTTCTTTGCAGTTGATCCCTTAGGATGCGTTGGATCACGTCCTTGCGAAAGGGGATATTAAAATATTTGCAGATCATCTGAAAACAGGCACTCACCGCCTCTAGTTCCGTTTTTCCCCCGAAAAAAGGATAGGATTTGCGGTTTTTCTGGACAGTTTTTTCAAGGTCGATATCGCTGGTGATGTCGCTGATTCTTCCTTGGGGGATATCTAATACCTGGGTGGGTTTATTTCCCTTAATGACTTGGGTTTCCCAGATATCGTCCGTTTCTGTTTCCGCAGCCGCTTCGGTTTCCACTGTCAAGAATTCATCTAACTGATCGGAGGAAAGACCTAATAAGCGCGTGCTAGTCGGATTATTCTGGGTGATAACTGTGCCGGTAGGATAATTATCAGTATTTTCGCTGACTAACCAGAGATAATCATCGTTAATCTGGTCGTAGGACACACAAGCTTTGTTTAAAAGAGCCTGAGCAATTTCTTTCAGGTCCCCCCCACCCCAGGCCTGTTGATTAAGATAGGAGCCTAGGAGAGCATAAACTTCAGCGATCGAGGTTTCTTTAAAGAAATGTTCCTTAAATTCGGGGTAATTATTGATTAAAGACCAAAAATCCTCTTGTTTTAAGGTTAAACAGATAGTGACTTCCGAAGAAGCGATCACCGTTTCACAGGGGCTACCGCGCAGGAGACTGATCCACCCGAATAAATCCCCCGGCTGCAATTTAGCCAAAGTAACCGGCAACGGATTGTCAACCCTAGCATCGTAACCCAAAAGTCTGGCCTCTCCCTCGTAGAGAAGGACGAGGTGGGAGGGTAAGCGGTCGCACTTGAGGATCGCATTGCCCATCTCATAGCGAAAGGGTTGTAATTTCTGGCCCAGAGAACGTCTAACCTCGACGGGCAGGCGATCAAAGGGCTGTACGGTCTCCAGAAAGGCGGTAAAATCTAAAGTGGTATAACTCATTGGCTAGGCGAAAATTGACTAAGTTGGCAAATAATTAAGCGAAAAGACTAGGTTTACCCAGCTTGGCAAGGGATGCTATATAATCGATACCTGCTCGCTATTGACTGGGGTTGATTCGGAGATAAATTTCACTGTTTGCATTTGAGTCATTAACCATTGTTGGAATAAATCATTCCGTAAGCGTTGACGGGTGGGAGGATCCAGTTCACAGGATAAGTATTTTTCTAACCGGACAATTACGACCCATTCTCCCACTTGCGTCGGTGGCCACAGTTGCCCCGGTTTACTTGCTTTGAGAATTTGCCCAATCTGGGGATGGGGAGTGCTCAGTTCCACAGGTCCGATTAGTCCTCCGGTTTCTGCTTCTGCTCCTTGGGAGTATTTTTTGGCTAGTTCAGCGAAGCTATTTTCTCGATCCTGTATCCGGAAAAATAGTTCTTGGGCAATGCCGATATTTTTTGTCCGAATCAGGGAATAAACCACCTTATCCAATTGATTTTTGACTTGCAAGAAGTAGGATTCTACTTTGTTATCCCAAGTCTCCTGTTTAAATTTTTCCAGTTTAATGTCCCGAAGAATTAGATATTCTAGTTGTTCGGAATCCATCCCGTTTTGTCGTAACCAAGATTTCATTTGTTCATCGTTGGCAATTTGATTATTTTGATAGAAACGGGAATAGGCGGCGTTTCTTTCTTCGGGATTGCAGGTGATATCGGCAATCGCTTGCTCGATAATTACTTCCCGGATTAACTGGGGTAACATACCATATTTTGCCAAAAGAGGCAAGACCGCTGAATCGCTAATTTTGTGGTCGCCGATTTCAATAATTGAACTCATAATAAATACATTTTCCTCACAGAAATGTTTAAAACTATCAACTCTAGGAGCTTCTAAATTTTATTGAGGTGATTATACGTCAAAACAGCAATTTTAAGGCACCCCTCCCCATTCTAATTTTAGTTTTCCCCCTTGAAAGCCGAAAATTACAGAAATTAAACAAATAAGTCGGTCATCTTGGCGGGGATGGTGAGGGGAATTGGTTCGGCCGATCGGCCCGCCCAAAATGCTGCTCAGAAACCCCTAATTAGGGCTGGCTGAATAAATCTAAAAACCTTGTTGGCTAAGACTTTTAGACTTTTTTGATCTCCAAAAGTGCCAGGCCTAGGAGTGATCAGGGGGGGGGGAAATTCAGGTACTTTTTCCCTGAAAATCGGTAAACCCCCACACCCTGCCGCCAGGAAAGACTTTTTCAGCCAACCCTAATTGTGCCTCTAATTGACTAGAATAGACTTCTTGCAGAAATTGGGGAAGGGGGAAAGGGGAAATTTTAACCCTTAACCCTATATTCTATAATATGCAACCCTTTTACCTGCATTTGCGGAAAATTTTTTGATTTATGCAAGAGTTCTAATGATAAGATATTAGGTATGGCTGCCTTGGAGAGGTGGCAGAGTGGTCGATTGCGCTCGACTTGAAATCGAGTAACCAGCAATGGTTCGTGGGTTCAAATCCCACCCTCTCCGTACTCAACCAATCAAATTTGGACTCCAGTGGCCCGATTGTTCTTAGAGAGGGGAAAATAAAATATACTAGGCTAAAAGGACAATATTGAGGCAGTAGCCCCCCGGCATGGTTTTTTGGAAAAGATTGTTTAATAGCTCGGAAGTCACTGCATCTCCTGACTATTCGGGAGACTTGGTAGAGGTTGCCCAGAATGACCTCGGACAGACGCGAGTGTTTTTTAGTACCGATCGAGAGCTAGATCTATATGAGTTAGAAGAACTTTGTGACTCGGTAGGTTGGGCCCGTCGTCCTTTACGCAAAGTTAAAAAGGCGATCGAATGTAGTTTTTTAGTCGTGTCGATGTGGGAAGTGCGAGGTAATCGCCGTCGTTTAGTGGGTTTTGCTCGTGCCACTTCCGATCACGCTTTTAATGCTACAGTCTGGGATGTGGTTGTTCATCCTCACTATCAAAGTAAAGGCTTTGGTAAAGCATTAATGAAATTTATGATCAGGAAGTTGCGGGGTGAGGACATCAGTAATATAACTCTTTTCGCCGATCCGCAGGTGGTGGATTTCTATCGTCGTCTCGGTTTTGTTCTCGATCCCGAAGGTATCAAAGGGATGTTTTGGTATCCCGATTAAGAATGCGGCTCTTAGGCTATACTAAAAAAAGAGTTTACTTCGGGATGTAGCGCAGCTTGGTAGCGCGCCTGCTTTGGGAGCAGGATGCCGCAGGTTCAAATCCTGTCATCCCGACTGGAGAGAAAATTCTTCAAATCCTTACTTTGTCTCCTTTCCGGTTGACAAGAAAGGCTGCCTTTTTTTATTGCCAAACTCTGGTGAGTTAGCGGGAAAAGTAGGGGCGAAGCATTCGGATAGGAAATCTACGGTTTCAGCGATAGGTTATGCCCGAATGCTTCGCCCGTACAGGACGCAGGTCGATGAAGATGCAAGGTTTTGAACCACGATTCTCTCAAAATCTTGCACCTGTGAGAGCAAAACAAAACCCTAAAACCCTTACCTCGTCTATAGCGGTTCTCGCATCTGTGCGGCACACTTAAACCTTTGCTGATTAAGCTGTTCAGGATCGGGAATGTACCTCTTGTGAATCAGAAACGCTATATATTTCATATTTATTCAGCCAACCCTAGGGAGTTTGGGGAGAGAAGGAGGAGGTTTTTGGAGAATAACAAGGGTTTTTCCGGCCACTCCTCCTTTTAAGATATCTACAGACGATTATTCTTCTTCGTAATCCCCCTCGAAATCGTCCTCATCCCCTTCCTCATCGGCTTCTGACCAGCTGTCGCTGATGGGTTGGCGACTAAAGCGACTGCTGCCGCGGGAGGAGAGGAAAGCCATTTCATCATCCTCTAAATCGACCACATCACCCTCAGCGTAGGCGCGAGCGGTTTGATCGTCAAGAATCATATCGCTATCGTCACTACTATCGCCGAAACCGGGACGAGGAGGGAAACTGGGACTGCTGGGGGCAGCGTAATAACCACGATTGTTGTTGTAGTTATATTCCTCCTCTGGGGGGGCGTAATCGCTGATCCCCGCCATGTTTTCGTGGGAATTAAAGCCAGTACCCGCCGGAATCAGACGACCGATAATCACGTTTTCCTTGAGACCCCGTAACCAGTCGGACTTGCCTTCGATCGCCGCTTCCGTGAGGACGCGGGTGGTTTCTTGGAAGGAGGCGGCACTGATAAAGCTATCGGTATTCAAGGAAGCTTTGGTGATTCCCAGTAGTACAGGCGTATATTTAGCCGCCGCCCCACCGGTGATTGACATGGCTTCATTTACCGTCTCCACCTGTCGCAATTCCAACAATTCCCCGGGCAACATACTGGTATCGCCGCCGTCATCGATCCGCACCTTAGAGGTCATCTGACGCACGATAACTTCGATGTGTTTATCGGCAATATCGATCCCCTGGGATTGATAAACCGACTGTACCTGATCAACGAGGAACATCTGGGTTTTTTCCAAGGCTTTTAAGGCCGCTTCGTAACTGCCCAAGCTATCCACATAATAATTAAAGAACACCTCTAAAATCTCGTGGGGATTAGCCTGACCATCGGTTAACGCCTGACCCGCATCGATACGCTGATTATCGCTCACCAGGGGGTTTTGACTGCCTAAAAGCGGATATTCACTGATCGTGCCGTCATCCTCGACCACCTTAATATCGACGATCTCAGAATCTTGGTACTCCACTTGACAAACTCCCGGTTTGCGTGCTAAGACACAAGCCTCTTTCGGTTTGCGGGCTTCGAGCAGTTCTTCGATTCTGGGTAAACCTTGAATGATATCCCCAGTTTTCGAGCGCTCAAACACCAACAGCACCAAATTATCGCCCCGTTGAACCAGATCTCCCTCATCGATGTGCAGAATCGCCCCGGCCGACACTCGGTAGGGTCGGGCCTTACGCAGACGGATTTCATAGCCGGTGGTGGTTTGGTCAACGGCCAGCACTTGACCGGAATTGGGGGCTAAAACTCCGGCAGCGATCTCAGCTTCGGCGATTACCAGATCCCCAGCTTTGACGGTGGGAGCAACAGCGAACGGGAGAATAAACTCGTCACGGTCACTCACAATTAAAAGACGGCGCACCGCTTCGCTGCCCTTGCGAATCCCGCGAATTTCTCCAGCTTCCTTACACTGGATTTCGGTTCTGGCCACCACTGCCCCCGGTGGAATTTCATCGCCATCTTGGACGAGAACGCGAGTCTGAATATTACCCCCTAAAGGATCATTATCACTATCTCGACGCAGCACCAGAGATTCGAGAATAACTAACTGTAAACGCTGACAATCCGTGTCCTCGCACCGCTTCGCGGATCCCTGCGGGATCGGTTCTAACTCGATATCGGCCGTCAGATGGGAGACCGATTCCGGTTCTTCGCTAGAAATTTCTAGGACTAATTGGGTGCTGATCAGTTGACAACCCTCGACGGATTTAACTCTTTCCCCGTCTTTAAAGAAAATGCGCTGCACCGATCGCAGTTCGATATGTCGTCCTCCTTCTTGGTTAGCGGAACCCTGGGTGGGAGAAGTGGATTGGTCTTCTACGGTGAACTCCTGTACTGGTCGCAGCAGTAATCCCAAACCCTCGTTAGTTTCCACCCATTCCGCTTGCCGTAACTCCTCGATCGTGACTTCGGGGGTTAACTGTGTCCCGGGGTAAATTAACTGTTCTTGGGCAATTCCGGAGGATTCCGGTTCGAGATCCATAAATAACAGCCCCGGTTTGACAATGATCTCCCGGAGGATGTCATTTTTCTGGATGACTTCCACCACACCGCTAGAGTTACAGAAGATGTCTTTAACCACTTCTTCCCCTGCTTCCACATACTGCCCATCTTCCACCTGTAAGAGGGAGATATCTTTATTAACTTCGTGGGTTTCTTCGGGAATCCAGAGGATCGTGCCGCCTTTGGTGATTTCATAACCCTGTTTGCGGCTGCCTTTGGCGACTTCGATATCGACGTATTTAATCATGCCGCCGGTGTGGGTTTGATAGCGATCGTCGATTAACTCGGCGACAATGGCATGATTCTGTACTTTTGTCCCCGGAGTGGTTTTCAGCAGGAAGCGTTGACCATCTCCCGTATGAATAATAAACTGTTCCCGACCGGCACTACTTTCTACTTTTACCTCGGCCTGATCCAAGGACACGGAAGCGGTGACGATATCGATTTCCCGGCTATTGGGGGCTAAACGCACCAAACCGCCGTTAGTGGATACTAACTTAGTTTCCGCTAGAACATCCCCCACTTGTACTTGATCGCCGTTACTGACCACGGGTTCAGCCCCGGTTGGCAAGTTATACACTTCTCCGGAGAGAATCCATAGTAATCCCCCCCGTTGGGCGATGCGGGTGGTATTGCCTTGGCGATCGGTTTTTTCCTCTGGGACTAATTGCGAGAATAGCACCTCGCCGGCTAAGTCACTGGTTACGTCTTTTGTGGCTTTTTCCGTGGATTTTTGGACTTTATCGGAGGTTATTTCCGCTAGTAACTGTTCCTCGCTTACCGTTGCCCCATCGGTGACAAATAGCAGTGATCCCGGAGTCAAAGAGTAGGTGACAGTTTCTTTAGTTTTATCCTTGGGTGTTAATTTAATTTCCCCCGGTGCCTCCACCTGGTCCCGTTCATCCCCGTGGCGAGTTCGCACGTTACGGATACTTAACCCCGGCAGAAAACGCACGCTTCCCTCGAAGGGACTCCGCACTTGCCGGGCCACTTCTCCGGTAAATACGCCCCCAGTGTGGAAGGTACGCATGGTTAACTGAGTTCCCGGTTCCCCGATCGATTGGGCTGCAATAATCCCCACTGCTTCCCCCATATCCACCGGATGACCGTGGGCCAGACTCCAACCGTAACAGGTTTGGCAAACTGAGCGGGCTGCTTCACAGGTTAAGGGGCTGCGGACTTTGATTTTATCGACCAGTTTGCCCAGTTTTTCGGCGGTTTCATCATCGATAATCTGGTTGCGGGTGGCGATCACTTCTCCCTTGACCACCACATCTTCGGCCAAGGAACGACCTAATAGGCGATCGCTTAAGGGAATTAACACGCGATCGCCATCGGTCATGGCGGTTAATTCAACATAACGATTAGTGCCACAATCTGCCTCGCGGACGATGACATCTTGGGACACATCGACGAGACGACGAGTCAAATAACCGGAATCTGCCGTCCGTAGGGCTGTATCAACTAAACCTTTGCGCGCCCCGTAGGAGGAAATAACGTATTCGGTAACGGTCAATCCTTCCCGGAAGTTAGTCTTAATCGGGAGGTCGATAATTTCCCCCTGGGGATTAGCCATTAATCCCCGCATTCCCACTAACTGACGCACTTGGCTCATATTACCCCGCGCCCCGGAGAAAGCCATCATATAGACGGAGTTGAGGGGATCGGTGACTTGGAAGTTGCGAATTACTTCATCTTTAAGCGATTCAGATGTACTATTCCAAGTATCAATTACTTTTTGGAAGCGTTCCACTTCGGTGATTTCCCCGCGCACATAACGCTGTTCGGTTTGCCGGATTTCCTGTTCGGCACTTTCGATCATTTGTCGTTTAGCCGGCGGTACGGTTAAATCATCCACACTAATGGAAACCCCTGCTTTGGTAGCGAAACGAAACCCGAGGTTTTTCAATTCATCGGCCATTTGTGAACAGCGCGCCGAACCGTAGTTTTGATAGGCCCAAGCGATCAGTTTTTTCAGTTTTCCTTTGTCAACAGTTTGGTTATAAAACATCTCGATCCCAGTAACAAGTAAACAGCTATTAGCTATCAGCCATCAGCATTCAGCTATCAGTTAGAAAAGGGAACAGGAAATAGGGAACGGGGAATAGGGAATAGGCAAATTTTTACTTTACTGTCCTTTTTTTTGCTTTTTCCTGGAAAATTCTCTCCTGTCTCCTGTCTCCTGACTCCTGACTTCTCACTGATAACTGATTACTGATTACTGATCACTGAAATTACACTTCCGATTCTTCTTCCTCAAAGTCTTCCGTGGTTAAAGATTCGTAGGTGGGGCGAGAGGGGGCGCGACGACCGACATCGACCATCAGATCCACCTCCACATCGCGGGAAGTACCATCGGGGGCATTTTCCACCTTGTGAACGGCGATATCGAGGCCGAGGGATTGCAATTCTCGCATCAAAACCTTAAAGGATTCTGGCGTACCCGGGCGGGGAATCGGCTTGCCTTTTACGATCGCATTTAAAGCCTCATTCCGTCCTTGCATATCATCGGATTTCACCGTGAGCAATTCCTGCAAGGTATAGGCTGCCCCGTAGGCCTCCAGGGCCCAGACTTCCATTTCTCCGAAGCGCTGGCCTCCCTGTTGAGCTTTACCGCCCAGGGGTTGCTGAGTAACCAAGGAGTAGGGACCGGTAGAACGGGCGTGAATTTTATCATCAACCAGGTGAACCAGTTTTAACATATAGGCCATACCGACGGTAACGGGACGGTCAAAGGGTTCGCCGGTGCGACCATCGTAAACCGTGACTTTACCTGCGTGTTCTTCCTTGAACACCCAATCGCGATTGGGTTTTTTCGAGGCATTTTCTAGCAATCCGTGGACGGTTAAACGGCTGGCTTCTTCCCCATACATTTCATCAAAGGGAGTAATCTTAAAGCGCACGCCCAGATTTTCGCCAGCCCAACCCAGTAAACATTCAAACACCTGACCGACGTTCATGCGACTGGGAACCCCTAGGGGATTGAGAACGATATCGACGGGACGACCATCGGGGAGGTAGGGCATATCTTCCAGGGGCAGAATCCGAGAAATAATCCCTTTATTGCCGTGACGACCCGCCATTTTATCGCCCACTTGGATTTTGCGTTTTTGGGCAACGTAAACCCGTACCACCATATTGGCCCCGGGGGGTAATTCATCTCCCTGTTCGCGGGTAAATACCCGCACATCCACTACCCGGCCTTTTTCGCCGTTGGGGACGCGGAGGGAGTTATCCCGTACATCCCGGGCTTTTTCGCCGAAAATTGCCCGCAGTAGTTTTTCTTCGGGGGGTTGGTCTGATTCGCCTTTCGGGGTGACTTTCCCCACGAGGATATCGCTGGCTTCTACCCAGGCCCCGATGCGAATAATGCCGCGTTCATCGAGGTTTCGCAGGGCATCTTCACCGACGTTGGGAATTTCCCTGGTGATTTCCTCAGGTCCGAGTTTAGTTTGACGAGCTTCGATTTCGTATTTTTCAATGTGGATACTGGTGTAGGTGTCTTGTGCCACCAGTCTTTCGCTGATTAAAATCGCGTCTTCGTAGTTATAGCCTTCCCAGGGCATATAGGCGACGAGGATATTCTGGCCGAGGGCGATTTCTCCTCCTTCGGTGGCGGAACCATCGGCGAGGATCTGCCCTGGCACAACTTGTTCCCCTTGATAGACTAAAGGACGCTGATTTAGGCAGGTATCTTGGTTAGAGCGTTGATATTTCTGAATTTCGTACTCGATCTCGCTCTTGCCAAAAATCTCTTTGTCTTCATCCGCCACTTTGATGCGAATCCGGTTAGCATCGACGTAGGAAACGACCCCATTGGTACGGGAAACGATGACCATGCCGGAGTCGCGAGCGGCCTGTGCTTCCAATCCGGTACCCACAAGGGGACGTTCGGGACGCAGCAGGGGAACCGCTTGTCGTTGCATATTAGAACCCATCAGGGCGCGGTTAGCGTCGTCGTGTTCAAGGAAGGGAATCAGGGAAGTGGCCACCGAGACAATTTGGACGGGGGAAACACAAACGTAGTCCACTTGTTCGGGGGAGGTGGTGGAGAATTCCTGCCGATAGCGCACTGGGATAGTTTCGCCGAGGATATAACCATTTTCATCGGTGGCCACGTCTCCTGGTGCGACTCTGAGATCGTCTTCTTCGTCGGCGGTGAGGTATTTAACGGGGAGATCGTAGCGAACTCGTCCATTTTCCACCGCGTAACAGGGGGTTTCAATAAAACCGTAGTCGTTGACGCGGGCGTAGGTGGCCAGGGAACCGATTAAACCGGCGTTGGGACCTTCTGGGGTTTCCACCGGACAAATGCGGCCGTGGTGGGAGGGGTGAATGTCGCGCACGGCAAAACCGGCCCGTTCCCGGGTCAGACCGCCGGGGCCAAGGGCGGAAATGCGGCGTTTATGGGTCAATTCCGCTAGGGGGTTGGTTTGATCCATGAACTGGGAGAGTTGCGAGGAACCAAAGAATTCTTTAATCGCCGCTACTAGGGGTTTCGGGTTGACTAGGGAAGCGGGGGTGAGGTTTTGGGATTCGCTGACGGTCATCCGTTCCCGAATGATTCTTTCTAAGCGGTTTAAACCTACTCGCACTTGGTTTTGTAGCAGTTCACCCACGGAACGGACGCGACGGTTGCCGAGGTGGTCGATGTCGTCGGTGTTGCCGATGTCAAATTCGAGGTTAATTAGGTAGTCGATCGCCGATAAGATGTCGGTGGTGGTGAGAACGCGCTGGTTATCGGGGACGTTGAGGCGTAGTTTTTTGTTGAGTTTATAACGACCAACGCGACCGAGATCGTAGCGTTTATTGTCAAAAAAGCGCGATTCGAGCAGTTGTTGTCCGCCGGTGACGGTGGGAGGTTCCCCGGGGCGTAGTTTGCGGTACAGGTCGAGGAGTGCCTCTTCTTCGCTGGGATTGCCTTCTTTGTCGAGGGTTTTTTGGTAGAATTCGGGGTGGCGTAGGGAGTCAAAGATTTCGTTATCGCTCAATCCGATCGCTTTCAGGAGAACTTGGGCGGATAATTTGCGGGTTTTGTCGATTCTGACCCAGACTAAGCCGTTTTTGTCGGTTTCAAATTTTAACCAAGCTCCTCGGTTGGGAATCAGGGAAGCGGAGTAGGTACGGCGACCGTTTTTGTCGATTTCGGCTTTGTAGTAAACACCGGGAGAACGGACGATCTGATTGACGATGACTCGTTCAGCCCCGTTAATGATAAAGGTTCCCCGTTCGGTCATCAGGGGTAAATCGCCGATAAAGACTTCCTGTTCGATGTTTTCTCCCGTTTCTTTGTTGATTAGACGGGTGGGAACGTACATCTGAACGGAATAGGTGCTATCGCGTCGTTTGGCTTCATCGACGTTGTATTTCGGTTCTTTGAGTCTGTAGTCCTGGCCGAGGAAATGTAGTTCTAATTTACCTGTATAGTCGCTGATGGGGGAAAAGCTATTCAGTTCCTCGATTAGTCCTTCTTCCAAAAACCACCGAAAACTGGAGTGTTGGATTTCGATGAGGTCGGGTAAGAGGTTAAAGGTAAGATTGTTCATTATGGTTACAAGGGCTGATGACACGATAGCGACGGTCGGGAATTGCTCTCGGAGATCGGGGTTTTTAGGGGTTGGGTGTTGGGGTTTTAGGGTTTTAGGGTGTTGGGGTTTTAGGGTGTTGGGGTTTTAGGGTTTTAGTTGAATTCCCCCATTTCCCCATTTCCCCATTTCCCCATTTCCCCATTTCCCCGTCCCCTGCTCTGTGCTAATAAACTATGTTTTTTAACTGGGGAGTTGAAATAAGTTGCGGGCGTTCTGGGTGGTTTGTTCGGCTAGGGTTTCGACCGGATAGCCGCGCAGACGGGCGACGGTTTCGGCCACGTGGAAGACGAAGGAGGGTTCACAAGGTTTACCGCGGTGGGGATTGGGGGAGAGAAAGGGGCAATCGGTTTCGATCAGTAGGCGATCGCTGGGGACAATTTGGGCGGCAGCTTGCACAGTTTTACTGTTTTTGAAGGTGACAATGCCGCTAAAGCTGATGTAAAAACCCAAATCTAAAAACCATTGAGTTTCTTCGGGGTTGCCAGTCCAGCAGTGCATCACGCCGCGAATTTTGCCCACTTGTTGCCGAAAGGCGCTGATTTCCTCCCGCATGACCGGGGCCGCATCTCGACAATGGATAATCACGGGTTTATCGAGACGATGGGCGATTTCTAATTGCGTCCAAAAGACCTGTTTTTGCTGCTCTTGATTATCCGCTTTATAGAAGTCTAAACCCATTTCCCCGATCGCCACGACGCGCCGATCAGATCGGGCTAGGGATTCGATCTGATCGGCACTATTATCTCGCCATTTTTGGGCATCTAGGGGATGTAAACCGACGGCGAAGGAAATTTCCTCAAATTGATCGGCAATGGCTTTAATCGCTGCAAACTCCTCCGGTTCGACACAGGAGTGAACCAGATGAACGACTCCCACACTTCGCCAACGTTCGGAGATAGCGGGCAAGTCGGCTTGCAAAACGTCAAAGTTCAAATGAACGTGCGTATCTATTAATTGCATCGACCCCCGATCGCTTGTTGCGTCTGTCCTGATTACAGCTTACTCGTTTCTTAGGAAGCTTGGCTAACTTTTTGCAAAGCTTTGGCTAAACCGGCTTTTTTTCTAGCGCCGTTGTTCCGGTGCAAGACGTTGCGCTTGACGGCTTTATCGATTTTACTGTAAGCTTCCGATAGAGCTTGTTGGGCGCTTTCTAGCCCTTCTGGGCTGGGGTTGGCTCCGTAGGCCGAGACAGCGACAAGACATTTTTTGATCAGGGTTCTTACGGCTGACTTGTACGCTTTGTTGCGGAGACGATTTCTTTCGGAGATTTGGACTCGTTTGAGTGCAGACTTTGTATTAGCCACAGTCGTTTCTTGTTCTCAATACTGGTATGGTTAATCGGGACACAGACAAACCATAATAACAGATTTGTGCTATTTGTTGCAAGAGTTTTCTGGACAAGATTGGGGCAACCCCAGAGATATTTTCAGGATTAGGTTCCCACCGATGGGGAAGTGTAGATGACGATAAAACTGAGCCTCAAGGAGACTCAGTTTCTAGTTTTTTAAGGACGGGAAGTTAACGAATGTACTCTTTGAGGATACTATTACGGTTAGGGTGACGCAGTTTCCGCAGGGCTTTGGCTTCTATTTGACGAATGCGCTCGCGAGTGACGTTGAAAATCTGGCCGATTTCTTCGAGTGTTTTCATCCGGCCGTCATCTAAACCGTAGCGCAGACGCAGCACATCGCGTTCGCGAGGACTAAGGGTATCGAGGACGTTTTCTAAATCCTCGCGTAATAAATTTTTAGAAACTTCATCTTCTGGGGTTTCCCCATCCGCTTCGATAAAGTCTCCTAAACGGGAATCTTCTTCTTTACCGATGGGAGTCTCTAGAGAAATAGGTAATTGGGCAGATTTAGCAATAAAACGCAGTTTTTCAATGGTCATCTCCATCTTGGTGGCGATTTCTTCCTCGGTGGGTTTGCGACGCATTTCCTGAGAAAGAATCTTGGTGGTTTTTTTGATCCGGGAGATGGTTTCGTAGAGGTGGACGGGAAGTCTAATGGTGCGGGATTGATCGGCGATCGCCCGGGTGATGGCTTGACGAATCCACCAAGTGGCATAGGTGGAGAATTTATAACCCTTTTCGTGGTCGAATTTTTCGGCGGCGCGGATCAAACCGAGGGAACCTTCTTGAATTAAATCTTGGAAGGAAAGACCGCGATTCATGTATTTCTTGGCGATCGAAACCACTAAACGCAGGTTCGATTGTACCATTTTTTCCTTAGCGCGACGACCATGGTACAAACGACGCTTAAAGGCCGATAAGTATTCCTTTGATTTCGCCAGCCATTCTTCCAGCATGGGAGCCATTAGCTCCGTCTTACCTAAATAAGCCTTAATATCCGATAATTTCGGTTCTTTTTCCGATTTTTCGGCGATAATTTTCTCGATGCGCTCGAACAAGAAAACCTGTTTTCCCCATTCAGCATCGCTATAGAGGCAAAAATCTTCGCGAATGCGTTCTAATTTCAGTAGGTCGGCGATTTTTCTCGCTAATTCGATCTCCTCCTCCGCTCTCAATAACCGAATCCTGCCGATCTCTTGCAGATAAATCCGAATCGAATCTTCCGTATAGGGTTTTTTTCTAGCGGCGTCGCGACGACGAGCGCTGGCAAGGCGGCGGTTTTTTTTGCCATCGTTGCTATCGCTGGTTTCTTCTAGCTCTAACTCGATATCCTCATCATCGAAGTCTTCGTCTAGGTCAATCAAATCTAAATCCAATGGCGGCTCGGTAAGGGTTAGTACATCGTGGGCCTGCATCATGCCGTTTTCCTCTTGCTCCTTCTGTGCAAAACTAGAAGATCGAATCTCAATCTAGGTGATACTGAACAAATTTGTGTCTCAAATCCGAGAGGGGCAAAGACTTTTCCGATTGTAGCTTTAATTACAACAAATGGGAGAAGATTTTTGCTTAAATTTCCTTGTGTCGATGCGATTTTAGCGACACGGAATGCTGTTTTAGCTCGGTCAACTCATAATCTGGCTCCTGCAAAAATTGGGTAAATGGCTGGAGGACTGGAATCCGATCGCCGGTTTGTCTGCGGTGTTGACCAGATAGCTAAGTATCAAAGGAATTATGGGATGGGTTAACTGTTCCCACTGGCAAGAGGAACATAATCCCTATTGGCCCTTGCTAATTCCTTTAGTCTTTAGCTATTGTATTTAATTTGATCGGATTCTTACGGACAAATTTCATCCCTCATTGCTTTTACGCGAATCCAATTTCAATACAAGTGTATTAAAATTGTTAGAGCGCAAGCTCATAATATTAACTTAGCAACATTTTAGAAATTTGCGAGACAAATTTAAGATTTTCTCCAATAGCACCGTGGGGTGTGGGGTGTGGGGTGTGGGGTGTGGGGTGTGG
>NZ_JAPZQJ010000282.1:0-48699 GCF_027530405.1 Microcystis sp. LE19-41.2A
GGCTGACAGCACCAGATAGTAGTCTCAACCGCTACTTCTGTTGGTCCATAAGCGTTATATAATTCACAGTTTAACTGCTGAAAAAATCGTTGATTGAGTTCATAAGATAAGGCTTCTCCCCCGACAATTACTCGTTTTAAATAGTGGCAATCTTTGCTCTTGGGATGTTGCAGAAAAACTCGCAATATTGAGGGAACACAAGTGAAATAAGTTACTTGTTCTTGCACAATTAAATCTATTAAATAATCTATATCTTTATACCCGTCAGGTTTAGCCACGACTAGAGAAGCACCAGATATTAAAGACGAAAAAATTTCCCAGACTGAACCATCAAAACTCAAGGAAATAATTTGGAGAATGCGATCTTCAGAGGTAATATTATAATGACCAATAGTATATGTCAGAGTATTACAAATTCCTCTATGAATATTCATCACGCCTTTGGGTTTTCCCGTTGAACCTGATGTATAAATAACATAGGCTAAATTCTCAGGAGTCGTTAGATTGAAGGGATTTTCTGGACTATAGGTAGCTATCTTTTCCCAATCCCTATCTAAACACAGTAACTCGGCCCCAGTTTGGGGAAGAAAATCCCCTAAAGATTCCTGAGTTAACACCAAAGAAACCCCCGAATCTGAGAGGATATCCCCCAAGCGCTCGGTAGGATAATCCGGAGCTAAAGGTACATAAGCTCCCCCGGCTTTTAATATCCCTAATAAACCGATGACCATCTCTAGGGAACGCTCCATAAAAATCCCGACCAAACTTTCTGGACCTACACCCTTATCTCGTAAACAGTGAGCTAACTGATTTCCCCGGTTATTTAACTGTTGATAGGTTAATTTTTGTCCTTCAAAAATAACCGCTATTCCCTGCGGATTCTGTGCAACTTGTTCTTCAAATAATTGATGTAAAGACTTATCTAAAGGATAATCTGCCTCGGTATTGTTCCACTCTACTAATAACTGATGTTGCTCTTGTGTTGTCAATATAGGTAATTGTGTTACCCGTTGCCGAGTATCAGTAACAATCCCTGTTAAAATAGTCTGTAAATGTGCTGCCATCCGTTCAATCGTATCCTGAGTAAAACGGCTAGTATCATAGACTAACTGAATCAGTAACTCTTGTCTAGGAATAGCAACCACCGTCAAAGGATAATTAGTTTCCTCAAAATTCTCCACATCCTTAACCCTTAAGGATTGACGAGAATCTCTCGATAACGCTTCTCTAGGATAATTCTCAAAAACGACCAAACTCTCAAACAGGGGAATCCCCGGTGGAATATCACTTAATCTCTGTATTTCAGCCAGAGAAACATAAGCATAATCCTGAATTTCTGCTTGCTTTTGCTGTAATTCCTGTAACCAAGATAGCAATAAATCTGATTCTCTGATGGAGACTCGCAGCGGCAATGTATTAATAAATAATCCTACCCTATGTTCTACCCCTGATAAATCATGGGGGCGACCAGAAACCGTAACCCCAAATAAAACTTCTGACTCCCCACTATAGCGACTGAGAAGAATCGCCCAAGCGGCCTGTACTAAAGTAGATAAGGTCAGATTATGCTTTTGCGCCAAAGATTGCAGGTCTTTGGAGTGAGAAGCCGATAAATGACAGTTATACTCTTTATAAGTCGGCTTACCTTCAGATTTCATTAACTGGAGTCTGTCCACCCTCAGGGGGGTGGGAGTCATAAACCCTTCAAGAGTTCGCTGCCAAAAACTCTCAGCAATAGATGGGTTTTGCTGCTGTAACCAAACAATATAATCTTGATAAGGACGCGGCAAAGGAAGATGATAACTTTTCCCTTGAATACCTGCCTCATAAAACCCTAAAACTTCTTGATAAATAATAGGCATACTCCAACCATCCAGAATAATATGATGATGATTGCAGAGGAATTTATAAGTTTGGTCCGATAGTTGAATCATCAAGCAGCGCATTAAAGGAGCAACTTTGAGTTCAAACCCTTGTTGACGCTCTGTTTCTAACAATAAATCTAAACGTTGTTGTTGTTCTGTGGGGGAAAGATTGCGCCAATCTTGATAATCCCAAGGCAAATCAACCTTTTTTCGCACAATTTGCAGAGGGTTTTCCCGTTTTTCCCAAAGAAATAGAGTCCTTAATACCGAGTGACGCTCTACAACTTTTTCCCACGCTTGCCTAAAAACTGCAAGGTTAATTTCTCCCTCCAGAGTAATTAGAGTTTGACTACAATAAATCCCTGAATCAGGAGTATAAAGACTATGAAAGAGCATCCCTTCCTGCATGGGGGAAAGAGGATAAATAGACTCCACATTTTTGGCGGGTTGATTTTTTGTGTCTGCCATGAAAGATTCTCCTTATTAGTCAATTTCTGCCAGAATATCGTCTAATTCCTGTTGATTCAAGTGCGCTACTGGAAAATCTGAGGGAGTGTAACCCCCAGCATCAGGAGATAAACAATGCTCAATCAATTTCAGCAAAGCTTCTTTATAGCTGCGCCCTAAATATTCTACCGTCGAACGTTCATAGATGAGATCGCTATAAGTCCAGTGTACTTGTAACTGTCCCTCTATAACTCTGGCCGTAATCTCTAATAAATGACTACGATGTCCCTTAAGACTGTGATTAGGCCCCTTAGACTCATCCGCTAATTTCCAATCCCCTTTTTGCAATTGTCCTTGCTCAAATTGACCTAAATAATTAAACAAAACTTCTCTGGCAGGAATTTCAGCTAATTGAGACTTAATATCAGCATCATCACTCAAATATCGCGAAATTCCATAGCCAATTCCCCTGTGAGGAATAGCTCGTAACTGTTCTTTAATAGATTTGAGCCGCTCCCCGGGGTGATTTTCGGGGGGGAGTCGCAAAATAACCGGAAAAAGACTGGTAAACCAACCTACCGTCCTCGATAAGTCAACCTCACTGAACAAATCTTCTCGTCCGTGTCCTTCTAAATCAAGAGATATGGTCAAATTTTCTGTCCATTGTGTCAAAGTTTCCGCTAAAGCGGTTAACAAAACCTCATTAATTTGAGTGTTATAGGCAGCGGGGACTTTTTGCAAGAGGGCCCGGGTTTGTTCTTCATCTAGAGTCACCGTGACATCATTTGCTGTCGCTACTGTATTGTATTGTTTTCCAGCCTCGTCATCTACAGGTAAATTTCTCGCCTCTAACCAAGGTTGAGTTAACCAATAGTCTAATGGCTCTTTCGCTTTTTCCCCTTGTCCATAATCCCTCAAGAGAAGCGCCCAATCCTGAAAGGCTATGGTTTTAGGTGGAAGTTCTACATTCTCCCCCCTTTCTAGCTGTTGATAAGTCATCAATAAATCTTCTAACAAAATTCGCCAAGATACACCATCAACCCCCAAGTGATGAATAATAATCAGTAACCGACTGGGTTGATAGGGTGCCAATTCCAATAGTACCGCCTTGATTAATAGTCCAGTAGAGAGGTTTAAACTTGCCTGTTGAGTTGTTGCCATTGCTAAGAGAGTTTCCCCTTGCTGAGATTGAGGAATAGAAGACAAATCAATCACTTCAAAAGGTACTTCCTCCGGCATTCCTTCATTAACTTGTTGCCATTGTCCTTCCTCCACAGTAAACCGTAACCGCAAAGCGTCATGATGTTCAATTAATTTTCTCAGAGATTGAGCTAACAAATCAGCTTTCAGGTGACGGGGAACTTCTAAGAGGACAGACTGATTAAAGTGGTGCATTTCAGCGCGATTTTGCTCAAAAAACCACAGTTGAATGGGAGTGAGAGGCACAATACCCGTCACTAAACCCTGTTTAGCTAATTCGGCTGTGGAATAATCGGCAACTGTAGCTAGTTCAGCAAGAGTAGGATATTCAAATATCTGTTTAGGGGTAATCTTCAACCCGGCTTGACGAGCGCGAGCGACAACCTGAATACTGAGAATAGAATCGCCCCCAACTTCAAAAAAGCGGTCATAACGACTCACTTGTTTAATTCTGAGAACATCTTGCCAAATACTGGCCAAAATCTTTTCTTTCTGAGTATGCGGGGGGACAAAATCCTGCTCAGATGTCCAAGGTATCTCAGGGAGGGGTAAACTGGAACGGTCAATTTTTCCATTGGGAGTCAGAGGGAGAGTTTCTAAGGAGACAAAAAGAGCCGGAATCATATACTCTGGCAATTTCTGTCCCAAGAAACGACGCAAATCCTCAGTATTTATCGGACCATTTTCTCCTACTAGATAAGCGACTAATCTCTTATTCCGATAGGAGTCTTCCCAAACCTTCACCACCTTTTGCTTAACTTGGGGATAAGTCCCTAGAGTTGCCTCAATTTCTCCTAATTCAATGCGGAAACCCCGCAATTTTACCTGATTATCACCCCGCCCCAAAAAATCAATATTTCCATCGGGTAAATATCGGGCTAAATCTCCTGTTTTATAGAGTTTGGCATTGGGTTCATTGCTAAACGGATTGGAGATAAATTTCTCGGCGGTTAATTCAGGTTGATTCAGATAACATCGAGCTAACCCTTTACCCCCGATATATAAATCACCAATAGTTCCTAGAGGAACCGGTTGCTTAAAAGAGTCCAGAATATAAACTTGAGTATTGGCAATAGGCCGGCCGATACTCGGTTGTCCATGGTGTCCTTTAGGCACTAAGCTAAAAGTGGAATAAGTGGTATCTTCTGAAGGACCGTAGAGATTATAAACATTCTTAATGTTTTCCTGCTGGTAAAGCTTCTGGACTAATTGATTAGACAAAGCTTCTCCGGCGAGGTTTACCGTTTGCACAGTCTCAGGTATTGCCTCAATTTCCAGCAGTTGAGCGATCGCTGTAGGTACGGTATTAATTAATGTTACCTCTTTGGCTGCACTTAAACTAGGCAAATCTAGAACATTCTGGGCCAGAATAATCTTACCCCCCACAGCCAAGGGCAAAAATAGTTCAAATACTGACAAATCAAAACAAATAGAAGTAGCTCCCAAAACCCCCGCTAATTCCTCACTGCTAAAGACTTCCTTGGACCAATTCAGTAAGGTTGTGGTGCTGTGATGCTCAATGACAACCCCTTTTGGTTTCCCCGTTGAACCGGAGGTATAAATCACATAAGCGGTATTACTGGAACTTACGGGTAAAGAGAGGTTTTCGGGACTTTCTAGGGCTATATTTCTGGCTTCTGCCTCTAATATCACCAGATTCCCTGGATAATTCCCTAATTTCTCTACTAATTTTGCTTGTGTTAGCAACAAGGAAACTTGAGCATCTTCTAAGATAACATTGAGGCGTTCAGTTGGATAAGCTGGATCTAAAGGTACATAAGCTCCCCCTGCTTTGAGAATGGCTAATAACCCTATAACCATCTCAGGGGTCCGTTCTAGGCAAATTCCCACCAAAGACTCCGTTTTTACCCCTTTTTTGCCTAAATAATGCCCTAATTGATTCGCTTTTTCGTTTAATTGACGGTAGGTTAATTGTTCATTTTCTGTAATAATAGCGATCGCATCAGGACTGCGCTTAACTTGCTCCTCAAACAATTGATGAATACACCCATCTGGATAGTGAACCTCGGTATCATTCCATTCTTTTAATAATTGATGTTGTTCTTGCTCAGAAAGTAAACAACAAGTTTCATAACGTTCTAACCCTTCCGTTGCCATAGCGAGGAGAGTTTTCTCGTAGTATCCTCCGATTAACTCCATCTGCTTTTCCCCTAGATAATTCCCATCATATTTAAGGGTAAGTTCTATTTGAGATGAAAGGGGATGAAGACTAAAATTAGCTAACAATGTAAAATTAGTTTGATTAAAAAACTTCCCTCCTAGGATCTCTAAATCTTTCACCCCGATGATACCTTGATAAACATGGAAATGAATAAAATTAAAAGCCGTATCAAACAAAGGTTGACCTGATTTTTGTAACTCAGCGAGGGGATATCTTCGCCAAGATAAGCATTCTCTTTCAACATCAAAAGCTTGCTTAACTAAATCGCTCCAAGGGCCTCCAGATAACTCTAAACGTAGGGGCAAAGTATTCAAAAATAAACCTAATATCTTTTCCCCATCGGCTGCTTCTAACCGTCCATTAGAGACTAAACCCGTAACAATATCCCTCTGATTATTCAGTAAACTTAATACCCGAAAATGAGCCGCCAATAAAACACTTTTTAGGGGGACTCCCACTTGTTTACCGAGTTGTTTTAATCCCTGAGATACCTGACTAGATATAGGAACTAACCAATCCCAATCTTGATTAACTTGATTAGATTTCGACCACTGAGGAAGTTTAGTCAGCGTCACATCTCTGAGTTTTTCTTGCCAATAATTCTGGCATTCTGGCGATTGGACAGTTTTCTTTTCTAAGGCAACAAAATCCCTAAAACTAAGAGCGGGAGTTGGAGAGAGAGGGAGAACTTTTTTGTCGAGAAGATAGAGATACTGTTGTAACAATTCTGTGAGCAACGAAGCCACACTCCAACCATCTAAAATAGAGTGATGAAAACTGAAAGTTAGGTTAAAGTTATCCTGACTGCGGCGATGGAGATGAAAGCGAAATAAAGGAGGACTATTCCAGTCAAAAGTGCGGATTTTTTCCCGCTCAATCCAATCATCAATAGCCGTATCTTGTTCAGAAGGAGATAAATGGGTTAGGTCATCTAATCCTAAAGGAACATCGATTTGTCGGTGAACTAATTGTAGGGGTTCCTGATATTCAAAGAGTGCGAAACTGGTTCGTAATACCGGATGCCGCTGGACAATCTCCTGAATAGCACTATGTAAAGCGGGAAAACTAAAATCAGCACGAATATGATAGGTAAACACATCATGGTACACCGATAGATTCCCCTGATATTCACTATGAAATATCATCCCCAATTGTAGAGCAGTTAGAGGATAAGCATCCTCCACTTCCTCCAGTAAATTGAGGCGAACTTCTTGAGAAATTAAACTAAAAACTTCCGTTTTTTCAGTCCCTAAAGTATCAATTTCATAGCTAACGCAATTGGCCAATTCTTGAATGGTTTGATGTTGCAATAATTGGGGTAAAGAAAAATGAAAACCCATTTGTCGCGCCTTAGCGATCACTTGTATGCCCCGAATCGAATCCCCCCCAAGTTCAAAAAAATTATCGTGAATACCAACCTCTTCGATGCCCAAAACTTCAGCCCAAATCAGTGCTAAAATTTCCTCAAGAGGGGTACAAGGTGCTACAAAATTCTCCGAATTCCTTAAACTGTTATAGCTTGGAGAGGGTAGGGCGCGACGGTCAATTTTTCCACTATTTGTCAGAGGAATAGCATCCAATTGCACAAAGGCATGAGGTATCATGTATTCTGGGAGTTGGTTTTGCAGATAACTCCGCAGTTGGGGAATCAGTTTACTGTTTAACTTAGACCTTAAAGGGTGATTTGCATAAAGTTGCCATTCAGGTTTTGCGGTGTGGGTGGGGGTAAAAGCGATGTAATTTCTACGGGAATTTTCCAGCGGGGCAAAAATCACATCGTAACGGTCTGGAGTATCCGACCAAGTTACCCCAACCGAAAGGGATAAATCCTCAGCTAAAGCCGAAAAATCTTCAGGTTCTACGGCATTTTCCGGTATAATGTCCGATTTAATGGCTTGAAATTCCTCGGTCGTCCCCAAGTCTTGAGAATTCCTCAACAATTCCGCACTTTTTAAAGGTCTGAACAAGCGAGAATTAGGGACACCTATCACCCTTAACCCCTCAGATTTCCCCAGTTGATTTCTTACCTCAGATAAAGTCAGCTGCTGTTCAGTCCAGTTTAATTCTGGAAAGTCGGTGCTAAAATCCAGAATCGTTTCAATCCGCAGAACAACATTATAACGGAATTGAGTTAATTCGTTGTGGTGTTGACCTCTCTCTAGATGAATCTCGACTTCAGTAATCTGAGGAAAATAGGACTGAATTGCTCTAAAAAAATCTGGGTCAATGAATAACTCATTTTCTTGCTCAATTTTTCTCTGTACACGCTGTTTAAAATCCTTAATCGAATCTTCAGGGTTAGCCTTATAAAGTTCTACATCAGCGTGAAAAGCTTCCATGAGTTGCAAGTTTCGCACATCTCCAAGGAAAATACACCCCCCCGGAGTTAGTACCTTGATAGCTCCCTCTAAAACCCGCAATAAGTAATCTATATGGGGGAAATACTGCACAACCGAGTTAAGGATAATTGTATCGAATCCTTCTGACTCCAAACCCTCAAAATTATCGGCTGTGCTATGCAATAGCCTGACTTGCTCTAGCTGAGGCCCTTCTTGATTAATTCGCTGAATATCGTCTAAGGCTACTGATGAAATATCGGTTCCCCAATAACACTGGCAATGGGGAGCAACTTGGAATAATATTAACCCGGTTCCACAACCTATTTCCAGAACTTTTTTAGGTTGTTGAGCCAGAATAACCTTAACTTTATCATCTAGCCATTCTCGCATCTGAGCAACTGGGATAGGTTCCCCCGTGTAACTACTATTCCAGCCAACAATATTAAATATACCCTCAGAATCTGCCGATGTTTGGCTGTAAATTTGGTTATAGAGGCTTTGCCATTGCTCGATTTGCTCATCGAATAATTGCCCTTTTTCTGAAGTCGCCAAGAGTTCCCCCTCTTGAGACTGACCCACAACATAAGCAATTAGTGTTTTACTCCCTGTTTCTGTCTCCGATGCAATGACTACCGCTTGCTCAACTGCTGGATGTTCACTGAGTATAGTTTCAATTTCCCCAAGCTCAATCCGGAAACCTCGAATCTTAACTTGATGGTCAATACGCCCCAAAAATTCAATATTTCCATCGGGTAAATACCGGGCTAAATCTCCCGTTTTATATAATTTTGCCCTAATTTCTCCCCCTCTTTCTCCTTCGACCTTAGCAAAAGGATTAGGGATAAATTTCTCGGCCGTCAATTCGGGACGATTGAGGTATCCACGAGCTAAACCTATGCCACCAATGTGTAATTCTCCCACAATCCCTATAGGAACTGGTTGTAAGTGCGGATTAAGAATATAAATCTGAGTATTGGCAATTGGTTGACCAATACTCACTAGAGCTTTTTGATTCTCCGGCAAACAGGGCCAGTAAGTCACATCAATCGCCGCCTCAGTCGGACCGTAGAGGTTGTGAAGTTCACAGTCAAAATGCTCAAAAAAGCGTTGTGTTAAGTCTAATGACAAAGCTTCCCCACTACAGAAAACCCGCTTGAGAGAACTACATTCTTTTAGCTCTGGTTCTTGCAGAAACACTCGCAACATTGAGGGGACAAAATGAAGGGTAGTGATTTGCTGCTTTTGGATCAATTGTATTAAATAGGTACTATCTTTATGACCTTCTGGTTTAGCGACCACTAGGGTTGCACCGGCTAATAAGGGCCAAAAGAATTCCCAGACTGAAACATCAAAACTAAAAGGGGTTTTTTGTAAAATGCCATCACTCTTAGTTAACTGATAAGTATCCTGCATCCACAACAAACGATTCCTAATCCCCTTATGATTATTCATTACGCCCTTAGGCTTACCTGTGGATCCCGAAGTATAAATAACATAGGCTAAATTTTCCCCCGTTACGCCACTGTCACAATTGTTCTGACTTTCTTGAGAAATTGCTGGCCAATCTGTATCCAAAGCAACAACAATTCCCCGGTATTCCCCCAACAATCCCCGCAGCGATTCCGCAGTAATGATCACTTTTACCCCAGTATCTTCTAATAGATAACTTAGGCGTTCTTGAGGATAATTAGGATCTAAGGGGACGTAAGCTCCTCCAGCTTTCAAAACAGCCAATAATCCTACTACCATTTCTAAGGAACGCTCTAGATAAATTCCTACTAATTCCTCTGGTTTTACTCCTAATTTTTGTAGGTAATGACCAAGTTGATTGGCTTTTTCATTTAATTCTTGATAAGTTAATTCTTGATTTTCAAAAATGACCGCCACTCTCTCAGGGTAAAGTTTGGCTTGCTCTTCAAATAGCTGATGAATCCATTGCTTTTCAGGATATTGAATGGCCGTATCATTCCAATCTCTCAGTAATTGTTCTCGTTCTTTTGTCGTTAATATATCAATTTCTGACAAATCTATATCGGGATTACTCGTCACTGTTTCTAAGATTTTCCGGTAATGTCCTAGCATTCTCTCGACAAAATCTCTGGGAAATTTATCTTTAATAAAAGTGACAGAAACACCACTATCATCCGCTGCTATGGCAAAAACTAATTGAAACCGATTTAAGGAAGAAATGTCGGCGCACAGTCCTTCTTTGATCACAGCAACGTCAAAAATATTCTCTAGATTTCCTCCTCTTGCTGCCAAGGTTTTGACCAAACTATCCAGAGTATAGTTTTGATGGCGATATCCTTCTTGTAAATCTTTACGAATGATTCTTAGTAAATCTTTAAATGAACTAAAATTCTGTTGATTGAATCGGCAGAATATCAGGCTATCTAATTTTTCTGTATTCAAAGCTCCTGTAGCCGTGGCAAACTCGACTTGAGCAGTATATTTAAACATTAAAACTTGGACAACAGCCAGATAAAATGCTAATTTATTAACGGAATTGTTTGCCGTTAAACTGTTGATTTTTTCCTGTAAATCTGTAGAGATAACTTCAATAACGCTATCTTGCTCCCCGGTTTTATTCTGACTTACATTACCAAATAGAGTAGTTACTGGATCTATTTCTTGAAGTTGCCGAATTTGGTAATCAATTGAAACCAGATGTGCTTCCATTGCTGTTCTAACTTTTTCCCTAAATAGTGGTTGATGGCGGTATTCAGAGTCATGGGGTACAATGCTTTTTTCCCCGTTCCCTTAAAGCGATAATTCCCGTCTCTGACGAGTGGGATTATTGCTATTTGAACTACAGGAAACCCGACTACGGCTAAGGTCGAGGTTTCTGTCGCTTGTTCAAAATTGTTCTGAGCCTCGACATCATAGCATATTAACCGACATTCTGCACATCTTCATATACTTTTACATATTTTTACATTCCCCAAGCTGTTTTGACGAAAAATCTTCATTGTAGAAACTACTGTGGGAGCAATAAATTAGTAAAAATTATTAATTGAATATTAAGAAGTGCGGAAAGTGTGACATTTAAAGATAGATTAGCGCAAGACTATCAGATCTGAGGATGCCACACCCCATAAACGTTTATTGCAGATGTCTATTGACAATTACTACCTTGATCAGGTACGATTAGCTGTCTGGTCGTAATAGCTGAAGGGGTGACAACGAGGTTGAAGTTTAAGTGAGGTGGGGGAAAAATTTCCTCACTGTGATCCATCAAATTAATCGACTTACTAGACAAAAACCAAATTCCCTCGTTATCTTTCGGCGAAAGTCTAAAGCTTTTTCCCTACACCCGACACTCTACACCCTGTTTCACTTTCCATCTGCTTGTCACCCCGTCAGTCGCAATAATTATTCTTTTCCAAGTCGATTCTAACACTATGGACTTTCAAGATAAAAAGAACTTATCCGAAAACGACCAATCAATCCAAACTAGAGTTTTTAAAGCTCTTAGTGAAGCTAAAGAAAAATTAAAAGCTTTCGAGTCTCAACAAAGCGAACCCTTAGCTATCGTCGGTTTAGGTTGTCGTTTCGGTCATAATATTGCGACACCTGAATCCTTCTGGTCTTTCCTCAAAGCGGGTAAAAATAACCTCAGAGAAATACCTAAGGAGCGCTGGAACCAGCAGGATTTTTATGATTCAGATCGGAATAAAGTGGGTAAAATCTATGTTTCTCAGGGGGGGTTTCTTGATGATGTCTCCCAGTTTGATGCCCATTTTTTCGGAATTGCTCCCAAGGAAGCCGTCGCTATGGATCCTCAGCAAAGGTTGCTTTTAGAGGTAGCCTATGAAGCTTTGGAAAATGCAGGAATGGCAACAACGACGGCTAGAAGGGGAAAAACAGGGGTTTTTATCGGGATTACCAACAATGACTATGCCCGTATTCTTACCTCAAATGAGGACTATAATGCCATCGGAGCCTATCATATTTCGGGTAATCATACTAATGCGGCAGCTGGGCGTATTTCTTACCTTTTAAATCTTAATGGTCCGAGTTTGGCAGTAGATACCGCTTGTTCTTCTTCCTTAGTCGCTGTTCATCTCGCTTGCCGTTCCTTACGTTCCCAAGAATGCAGACAAGCTTTAGTCGGAGGAGTGAACTTAGTTTTAACTCCAGAAGTGGTCATCGCCTTGTGCCGCAATCAGATGTTGGCCCCAGATGGCCAATGCAAAACCTTTGACGAAAGTGCCGATGGGTTTGGAATCGGCGAAGGATGCGGAGTCATCGTCTTAAAAAGACTCAGTGACGCTCTTCAAGATGGTGATCACATTTGGTCCGTGATTCGAGGGACCGCAGTCAACAACGATGGAGCCAGTGGCGGCTTTACCGTTCCTAATGGGCCTGTGCAGAGAGAATTAATCAGAGAAGCTCTGGCTGACGCTCGTTTAGATGCCGAGGCTATCGATTATGTTGAAGCTCACGGTACAGGAACATCTTTGGGAGATCCCATCGAAATTAAAGCCATAGCCGAGGCATTATGCGTCAATCGTCGCAAATCTAACCCTTTATTAGTCGGTTCTCTCAAAACTAATTTAGGTCATCTGGCGGCGGCGGCGGGAATTTCAGGATTAATTAAAACCGCATTATCGCTACACTACCGTGAAATTCCGGCTCATCTAAATCTCAAAAAACCCAATCCTCATATTAATTGGGATGCCTTACCGATTAGTATCGTCACGCAAAATTGTCCTTGGAATGTTAACAATGGCAAGCTCAAAGCGGCTGGAGTCAGTTCTTTTGGAGCATCGGGAACCAACGCTCATGTTATTTTAAGCGAACCGCCTCAACCGCAACCCCAAAAACCCAAAATATCCCCCATTCTCGTTACTTTTTCGGCTAAAGAACCCGAACGTTTACGTCTTTTTACGACTCAATTTGTGGATTATCTTGAGCAGAAAACATCTCTCAACGTCAAGGACATTGCCCTATCTTTAAATACCGGTCGTTTTCCCCATAAACATCGTCTCGCTCTTTTAGTTTCTAATCAAGAGAATCTGCGCCAAGGCATTCAGGCTTTTCTTAAGAGCGATGGGGATGAAAAGCAATTTCAAAATATTCAAAATAATAGCTTCGACATCATTTATGGAGAAGCGCAAAGCCATCCTAAAGTTGCTTTTCTCTGCAATTACGAGGAAGAAATTAGTCCAGAAATCATTGAAAACCTGCTTAATAATGAGCCAGTATTTCATGAGGCTTTTAGGCAGTGCGAGCATCTGTTTAAAAAATATTTAGAATTTTCTCTTCAGGAATTATTGTCATCTAAAAAAGCCTTAGAGCCTCAGATTTCTTTGTCTGTACAACCGGTATTATTTGCCTATCAATATGCTCTTTGTGAACTCTGGAAATCGTGGGGAATTTCTCCTTCTGCGATTTTAGGTTCTGGATTAGGGGAATATCTCGCCGCTCAACAAGCGGGCGTTTTTTCCCTTGAAGATACCGTCAAGCTGGTGGCGAAACGCGCTCAAATTAGCCCACAAAACCCCAACTCAGAAGACCTTTTATCCTTGCTCAAAAGCACCCCAGAAGTCGATTCTAACTCTCCCGATATTACCCTAATTTATCAGGGTGAAGTGGTGAAAAAATCTCTCAAAAATTCCGTGAATAGAGGGGAAAGGATTAGGCAAAAATCCGACGAAATCGCCCAGGGAATTTCTACTTTGCATCAAATGGGATATCAAATCTTCCTAGAAATGGGAATCAGTGCCAATCTCATTAATATAGGTCGTCAAAAGTTAGGGGTAAATTCAATTCTATGGTTATCTAGTTTAGGGGAAGATTGTCACAGTGATCAGCATGAGCAAAGGGTGCTAGGTCAACTCTATGTAAGAGGATTTAATATTAACTGGGAAGCCTTTCATCGCTCACATCCCGGGCAAAAAATTAGTTTACCTAATTCGCCTTTTATCCGCAAACGCTACTGGATAAATTCTGGCAATAAATCAGAGTCTTCTAGCTATAAAAACCCTAATTATTACTCTGGACATCCCTTACTAGGCGATCGTTTTCCTTCTCCCTTAGCTCTCCTTCAATATCGAGGGAGCATTAGTCAACATAAACCTGCATTTTTAGGAGAACATCAGGTTTTTGATCAGGCCATATTGCCAGCATCTGCCTTGATAGAAATGGCTTTAGCTGCCGGGGAGAATCAAAGAGTTATTTTAGAAAATGTTGAATTTAAGAAGGCATTAATTTTAAAAGATACGGAAGACACATTACAGTTAATCATTGAGCAAAAAAGCTTTAAAATTTACCATGAACTTGAGCCAAATTGGGAAATATTAGTTACTGGAAAAATTGAGGAATTGAAATCAACTAATTTAACCCATTGTCATCTAGAAGAAATCGCCAAAAATTGTTCCGAAGAAGTCGATATCAACTCCTTTTATGAAACTTATCAAAAATCAGGGATAAATTACGGGAGTAACTTTCGGCTCATTCATCAACTGAAGCGGGGGGAAAATACAGCTTTTGCTCAAATCAAATTAACCGATAGGTTAGAGCGGGAAAAATATCATTTTCATCCCGCTATGTTAGACGCTTGTTTTCAAGGGATTGCTGCCATTTTATTTAAAGAAGAATCCTCAGTAACTTATGTTCCTGTTCGCCTTGGGCAATTGGCATTTTTTCACCCTCCTGATGAGCAGGTAATCAGCGCGGTTCGACTGAAAAACTCCTCCCCTAACCCTAACATTATCATCGCTGATATTGATATCTATTCCCCCCAAGGTCAACCCTTAGCATCCCTCACCAACTTAGAACTAAAAGCCGTTCAATCTCAAGAGATTATCCCCCAAGAAATCCCCCCTCAAATCTATCTAGAAGAATGGATACCTTGCGAGGAATTATTAGGGAATGGCAGAGACACTTTAGTAGCTCCCCAGGTGATTAAAAATCAAATTCACCCCGCACAGTTAGAACAACAACTAGGGGAAAAATTGGCGCAATATGAGCGCTTAATGGAAGCTTTGGAAAAGTTAAGCGTTGTCTATATCTGGGAAGCCTTAACAAAACTTAATGGACAGCCAAAATTAGGTCAAACTTATTCCGAAGCACAGATAGCAAATCAGGGTCAAATTGTCGATTTTTACCGACCTTTATTATCTCGATGTTTAAGCATTTTAGCTGAAGAAAAAATCGTTAATCAGACAAAAGATGGCTGGTTATTCGTCAAAGAATTAGAAGCACCTTCATCGCCATCGCAAATTAAAATTCTCCGCCAAGAATTTGCCGATTATCCAGCAGAAATTAGTCTCATGGAGCGTTGTGGCTCTGCTTTGGCAGCAGTCATGAGTCGTCAAGTTGAGCCATTAGAATTACTCTTTCCTCAAGGGGATTTAGAAGCGATCGCATCAATTTATTCGGAAGCTGCCGGAGCTAAATTGATGAATCAGTTAGTCGCCACCACAATCCGCCGTGCTATTGAGAATTTCCTCCCCCATTATCCCCTAAGAATTCTCGAAATTGGAGGAGGAACAGGAGCCGTTACTGCTGGCATTTTACCTCACTTACCCACAGAACATATCGAATATGTATTCACCGATATTTCCTCTAGTTTCTTAACAAGAGCCAAGGAAAATTTTAGAAACTATCCCTTTATTAAATATCAAACTTTAGACATTGAAAAAAATCCCTTTACTCAAGATTTTCTCCCCGGCAGTTTTGACATAATCATCGCCGCTAATGTTCTTCATGCCACAGCCAACCTTCAAAAAACCCTGGAAAATGTGCGCTCTCTCATCGCTCCTAAGGGACTACTAATCCTCTTAGAAAGTACAGGGGCAAGACGTTGGGTAGATTTAACCTTTGGCTTGACAGAAGGATGGTGGTTATGTAGTCAAGATCTGCGGCGGAATGGTTATCCGTTAATCAGCACAAAAGATTGGCAAAATTTACTGATTGAGAATCAATTTGAAGACATTAATATTATCGAACCAAGCCAAGCAAAAACCCGAAATTTATTAAAACAAAGTGTCATCATTAGTCGAAGCAGTGAGCAATTACCTTCTCTTCTGGCAAAATCTTACTATCATCAAATAATCTGGGCAGATAGTCAAGGAATTGCTAACGGTTTAATCCCTCTATTCCAACAGAGAGGAATAAGTTGTTCTTGCGTCTTTTCCCAAGATATTAACCCAGAGATGGCTGAAGATTACCTATCAATATTGAGAAACTCGATAACTTCAGAAACTCGTCAAATACTGTACTTCTGGGGCTTAGAAAAAATCCCTGGAGAAATGGATCAACAAGTCGAGATTCATTGTCAAAGATTTCTCTTTTTCTTACAAGCCTTATTGCAGCAAGAAAATCCGCCGGCTCTGATTTTAGTGACTCAAGGAGCAGTACCAGCAAAAGCCATTAAAACCCTGACCTCTCCCTCTCAAGCATCCTTATTAGGAATAGCCTTCAGCCTAGTCTTAGAACATCCTGAACTTAATTTTAAGGCGATTGACCTAGATCCAGATGAAGTAAACTCAGCCGACAAACTGCTGCAAGAAATCTACAGTAATCCCCAAGAAAACCGGGTTGCTTTGCGGGGGGAACAGCGTTTTTATCCCCGTTTAGTGCAGAGAAAACTTGAAGATGGAAATATCAATTTTAGTCCTGATGGCTATTATTTAATCACAGGAGGCACAGGGGGGTTAGGATTAGCAACAACCCGATGGATGATTGAAAAAGGGGCGCGGAATTTAGTTTTGTGTAGTCGTCGAGGGGCAGAAGGAGTTAGCCCTGAAATATTAGCCAATCTCTCCTCTAGTGGGGCAGAAATTACCCTCAAAAAACTTGATATTACCGATGCTGAAAAACTGCACACTGTCTTAGAAGAATGCCGTTCTAAATATCCTGTACGAGGCGTTTTTCACATTGCTGGAACCTTAGACGATACCACCTTATTAAGACTAACACCAGAGCGCTTTAATTATGTTTTAGCTCCCAAAGTTAAAGGAACTTGGTTGCTTCATCAACTCACCCTAAATGACCCATTGGAATTCTTTGTCTGTTATACTTCTGCTGTATCTTTAATTGGCTCGGCAGGACAAGCTAATGCTGCGGCAGCTAATGCCTTTGAAGACGCTTTTATCTATTATCGTCAGGCGCATCATTTACCCGGAACGGTCATAAATTGGGGTCCTTGGAGTGAAATAGGTGCAGCAGTAGATCGCAATGTTTTGGAGAGATTAGCCGCTAAAGGATATGGGGCTATGAAACCCGATTTAGCCCTTAATGCTCTGGAAAAAATTCTTCTAAATCAGATTATCCGCGCTGGTGTAATTAAGATTGACTGGCAACAATTTCCTTATATTCATCAAAGCTTTTATAAAAACTTTCTGCCTCAAGGAAAACCCCAAGCTGCCCCCTCATCTGAGTTTTTAAAACAATGGCAAAATTTAACCTTAAAAGAGCGTCCTAATTGGCTAACTAATCATATCATCATGCGTGTTTCTACTGTCTTAGGACGCTCAAATGATGAAACTTTTTCCCCTCAACAAGGCTTTTTTGATTTGGGGATGGACTCTCTCACTTCTACAGAGTTACGAAATCTGTTACAAACTGACTTTAATTGTTCTCTCCCTTCGACAATTACTTTTCGTTTTCCGAATGTTGAAGTCTTAGCTAATTATTTACAGCGAGAAGTTCTAGATAATTGTCAACCGGTATTTACCCCTCAAATAAAAGCAGAAATTTCTCAAAAACAGCCAGAAAAATCACAACTCGATGATGATCCTATTGTTATTGTCGGCATGGCTTGTCGATTCCCCGTCGGTGCTAAGAATTTACAATCTTTCTGGGAACTTTTAGAACAGGGAAAAGATGCTATAACAGAAATTCCTCAAGATCGCTGGGATCAGGAAACATGGTATGATCCTAATCCCGATGTCCCTGGCAAAATATACGCTCCTTACGGTGCATTTCTAGAACAAATTGAGGAATTTGATGGAGAATTTTTTGGCATTATTCCTAGAGAATCTGTCGCCATGGATCCTCAGCAGCGTTTACTCTTGGAAACTACTTGGCAAGCTTTAGAATCTGCTGGACAAAATCCCCAAAAATTACGCAACAGTCAGACGGGAGTTTTTATCGGTTGCATGACTCAAGATTATGCCCAATTAAGTTATTCTCCTCAAGCCATTAATGCTTATACTGGTTCAGGGACTTCTGTTAGTATGGCGGCGGGTCGTCTTTCTTATGTCCTTGGTTTACAGGGTCCATCAATGACTATTGATACCGCTTGTTCCTCCTCATTAGTAGCGATTCATTTAGCTTATAATGCCTTACTTAATGGTGAGTGCGATCTGGCTTTAGCCGGAGGGGTTAATATTATTTTAACTCCCATTATTTCTTTAATCGAAAGTCGCGCCCATATGCTTGCCCCTGATGGACATTGCAAAACCTTTGATGAGAGCGCAAATGGCATGGTGCGAGGAGAAGGCTGTGGAATAGTTGTTCTGAAAAGATTGAGCCAAGCAGTGAAGAATGGAGACCAAATTTTGGCGAAAATTTATGGCACAGCCGTCAATCATGATGGTCCAAGTAGTGGGCTAACTGTTCCTAATGGTCAAGCTCAAGAAAAATTATTACATCAAGCCCTTAAACGTGCTAATCTCAAGCCTGAACAAATCGATTATATTGAAGCTCACGGCACTGGAACAGCCCTTGGTGATCCGATTGAATTAGAAAGTATGTCAGCCGTTTTTGGTCAACGCTCCCCTAATCGGCCTTTAATTATTGGTTCAGTAAAAACAAATTTAGGCCATTTAGAAGGTGCTGCTGGAATTGCCGGATTAATTAAAACCGTTCTAGCGTTACAACACCATAAAATACCTCCTCATCTTCACTTTAAAAATCCTAATCCCCGCTTTGATTGGAGTTCTCATATTTTTGAAGTTCCTGTACAAGGAAAACCTTGGGATATCAGCGAACGTCCAAGGATTGCTGGAGTAAGTTCCTTTGGATTTAGTGGAACGAATGCTCATATCATTGTTGGGGAAATTGACGCTGATTTACCTCAACCTTCGGAGAATAATTTTTATCTATTACCCCTTTCGGCTCGTTCTGAAAAATCGCTGCAAGAGTTAGCGAGAAATTATCAAGATATTTTGACTGAGTCTATCAATTTAGCTGATGTTTGTTTTACCGCCAGTACAGGGCGGGGGATTTTTCCGCAACGAATCTGTATTTTAGCAGACTCAATAACCACGGCACAACGAGCATTAATTGATTACCAAGATGGTGAAAATTCTGACTCATTAATCCGACCGATTTTATCAGAGACTCCGCCAAAGATAGCTTTCCTCTTTTCTGGACAAGGCTCTCAATATTCCGGCATGGGAGAAACCCTTTATAACCGAGAAGTTGTTTTCAAGGAAACATTAGATCTTTGTGATCAAATTCTAGAACCCCTTTTAGAAAAATCTCTCTTAGATTTAATCTTTGAAGAGCAAAATAGTGAGTTATTAGAGGAAACCCAAATCACTCAGCCGGTGATTTTTTCCCTTGAATATGCACTCGCCAAATTATGGCAATCTTGGGGAATACAACCTTCAGCCCTTTTAGGACATAGTATTGGGGAATATGTGGCGGCTTGTTGGGCAGGAGTCTTTTCTTTAGAAGATGCCTTAAAATTAGTGACTCAACGGGGTAAATTAATGGGAAAATTGCCCCACAATGGCAGTATGTCCGCTATTTATGCTGATTATGAGACGGTAGCAAACGCTCTAACTTCGTATGAAAATCAAGTTAATATTGCTTCAGCCAATGGCTCAATTACCGTCATTTCTGGATTTAAAGAGATTGTTGAGCAACTCGAAAAAGACTTTATTGATCAAGGGCATAAAACTAAACGTTTAGCGGTATCTCATGCTTTTCATTCGCCTTTAATGCAGCCCATTCTTGATGATTTTTCCCAGGTCTTAAAAACAATTTCTTTTCATGAACCTAGCTTAACAATTATTAGTAATCTGACAGGGAAAGCTGTAGGTTCAGAAATTACAACTCCTGATTATTGGGTAGATCATCTGCGTAATACTGTACAGTTTAGTCAAGGATTTCAGTCTTTAATTGATCAGGGTTATCGTTGTTTTCTAGAAGTCGGTTCTAAGCCTGTATTACTGAGTATGGCTCGCCTTATTGCTGCCAACCAGGATCTATTATGGTTGCCTAGTATTGTACCCGGGCAGGATGAACAGGCACAAATGTATAGAAGTTTAGCGACACTTTTTGTTAATGGTTATTCTGTAGAGTGGACTAAAGTATTTAAACAAGGTAAGCGAATTAGTTTACCGACTTATCCTTTTCAAAGAGAACGGTATTGGCTATCTAATTCGGAATTTTCTCTAGGGTCAATCAAGACTCAGTTACATCCTTTCATTAGAGATTTTAAAAAGTTAGCAACGGGAGACATGATCTTTGAAGGTGAGGTGAGTTCTCTTAACCCTAGTTATTTAGAAGAACACAAGGTATTTGAGAACATTGTATTTCCAGCTACTGGTTTTATTGAAGCTATTTTAGCCGCAAGTCAGAAAATATTCAATGGGCATTTTGTCACCCTTGAAAATGTCTCTATCCATCAGGGATTACTCTTATCTCCAACTCCCTCAATAATCCAAATAATTTTTAGACCTAAAAAATCATCTCAACTGATTTATACTTTTGAGATATTTAGCAGTGATTCTGCACAAGAACAATGGGTTCTTCATGTTACAGGTGAAGTCAAACCTAAGGATATACAAAGCTTGGCTGTCTCAGAATTAACCCAAACTAAATTAGAAAGGGAAAACCCTAAAGAATCGATTTCTATTCGTGAATTCTATCAGCTTTATCAGCAGATGGGTATCAGGTATGGGGAGCAGTTTAAAGCGATTCAAGAGTTATATTCTTTCAAAAAAGGCTCTCAAGCTAAAATTAGTATTAACCCTAGTTTAGCGGATCGGCGTTATTATTTTCATCCAGTTCTTTTGGATGCTTGCTTACAGAGTATTGGGGCAGCTTTCCCCGAAATTCATGGTCAAGAATTGCATCTACCTTATGGATTCTCTTCCTTGGAAATATTCCTAAATCCAACTTCGCAAGTTTGGACGGAAGTTCAGGTCATCTCAGATACTAATGGTGAAATGAGAGTAAATGTTAATATTTATGATGAACAAAGACAGCTTTGCGCTCGCTTTACTGACTTAACAGCACGGCGCATAAATCCAGCTATTTTACAGAGTTTATGGCAAGAAAAGTCAAATAATTGCTTTTATAAAGTGGAATGGAAAAAACTTTCTTCAATGCCAACTGTTGCCGTTGATCCTCAAAATTCTTGGTTAGTCTTGGTTCGTCCAGAAACAGACTTAAATTCCCTAATTAATTTATACAAAAAGGCGGGAGAAAAAGTAATTACTGTAGAAATGGGGCAGAATTATCAATGTTATTCTCAAGATTCTTTTGTCATCAATGCCGCTCAAAAATCTGATTTTCAGCGTCTCTATCAAGAAGCTTATCCATCTGGAGAATTTCCGACTGGTGTTGTTTTTTGTTGGGAATCTTCAGAAGCTGAAGAAGTTCTAGATACAGTATATCAGAGTTCTCATGCCGTCTTAAATTTAGTGCAAACCCTCACTAATAACTGGGAGAAATTACCCCATTTATGGCTGATTACTCGCGGGGCTAATAAGATTAGCAATGATACGGCTTTATCTCCTCAACAGTCCCATTTATGGGGATTAGGAGCAGTCATTAATCAAGAGTATCCTAAAATGGGTTGTGTTTGTTTAGATTTACCAATCCATAAAGAAGCTAATGAAGCTGCACTTTTATTCAATGAATTAAAGTGTTTCCCCCATGAATTCCGTTTGGCTTTACGTCAAGGAAACCGCTACGCAGCCAGGTTAGTTTCTGCATCTCTTCCTACCTCAGAAAAACGACAGTTTATTAATCAGTCAGGGGCTTATTTAATCACGGGAGGGGGAGGAAAACTCGGCGGATTAGTGGCTCAATGGTTATCAGAAATGGGAGCAAGTCACCTAGTTTTGTGTAGTCGCCATGTTAAATCTTCAACAGAATTGATAGCCCCATTAGTAGAGAAAGGAACAAAAGTAACCTTGATTGAAGCTGATATTACTTCCCCCACAGATATGAAAAATTTATTCTCTCGTTTTGGAGCAGACTTGCCCGTCTTACGAGGAATAATTCATGCAGCAGCGGTCTTAGAAGATGGGCTTATCAGTAATCAAAGTTGGCAAAAATATCAAAAGGTAATGAGTCCAAAAGTAGCAGGAACTTTATTATTAGATCGTTATACTCGCTCTCTATCTTTAGACTTTTTCGTAAGCTTTTCTTCTGCGGCTGTCATCCTTGGTTCACCGGGTCAAAGTAATTATGCGGCGGCTAATGCTTTCATGGATGCTCTAATGCAGCAACGGCAAAGTTTAGGATTACCTGGTATTAGTATTAATTGGGGAGCTTGGGAGACGAGCAACCAAATTGATCAACAACGTTTCGCTAATTGGGGTTTGCAGATGATGCCTTCTGAGCAAGCGTTTCAATATCTCAACCAGATAATTTTAGATGATATTACCCCAGGGATAGTTCTCGATATTAATTGGTCGATTTTTAATCAAACTTTCAACATTAGTCAACCCTTCTTTAGCGAGGTATTAACCCTAAACAATCAAAAACAAACAAGTCCAGCAAAACTATTAGAACAATTAAAATCTGTCTCTATAGACGAACGAATAACCGCTTTAGTAGAAGGACTGGAGAAAATATTAAGAGAAGTGACAGGGTTAAATGAGAATAAGGTTATTCCTCAACAAACATCATTCTTAGACTTAGGTTTAAACTCTCTAATGGTCATAGAATTTAAAAATCGCTTAGAAAGAGATTTAGGGTGTAAATTGCCATCCTCGATCATTTTCGATTATCCTAATCTTCTCAGCTTAAGTACCTATTTAAGGGAAGAAATTCTAGCCAATCATCTCGATTTTGAGATTAAAATAAATCCAATTCCTGACAATCATAATCCCTACGACAGCCTCAGTGAAGACGAACTCGCAAGATTACTTAATCAAAAATTAACGGAGCTTGATCAATATGGAGGTTAAACTTTAAAAATAATGTTTCAAAAGCCATGAGATGTGGTAGGATAGGTAGATGAACATGAGTAAGCTTAACTCTCTGGAGTTAAATTTGGGTTTATATTTACTGATAGCACAGCATCCTAATTTATGTTTAACGGCTTATAAACTTAGAAATTATAGAGAATAGGGCATGGTTGAGAGTATAGATTACAAAAAATTAATGGCAACGACCTTAAGCAAAATGGAGGTAATGCAAGCTCGTATCAATGAATTAGAGACGAGACAAAGTGAAGCTATTGCGGTGGTTGGGATGGCTTGTCGTTTTCCTGGAGGTATTAATTCCCCAGAAAAATATTGGAGTTTTTGTCAAGCCGGGCTTGATGCTATAGTAGAAGTTCCTAAAAGCCGTTGGGATATCTCAAAACTGTATTCTCAAGAACCAACTTTAGGAAAAATGAACACCGCTTATGGTGGATTTCTTCAAGAGAATATCACAGAATTTGATGCCCGTTTCTTTTCGATCTCAGCAAGAGAAGCATCCTCCATGGATCCTCAACAAAGGTTACTCTTAGAAGTTGCTTGGGAAGCGTTAGAAAATGCCAATTTACCTCTGAAAAATTTAGCCGATAATAAGGTAGGGGTATTTGTGGGGATTACTAGCATTGATCATGCTCTGAAGGTTTACGGCACAAACTATGATCAAATTGACTCTTTTTTTGGCACCGGCAATGCTCTAAGCGCAGCCGCCGGAAGGCTATCTTATTTTCTCAATCTTCACGGTCCTTGTCTCTCGATTGATGCAGCCTGTGCATCCTCATTAGTAGCCGTCCATCAGGGGATTCGTAGCCTGAGAAATCGTGAATGTGAACTCGCTTTAGTGGGTGGGGTAAACCTCATTTTAGAACCCGCAATTACGATTAGTCTTTCTCAGTCGGGAATGATGTCCCCCGATGGGCGTTGCAAAACCTTCGATGCCTCTGCTAACGGATATGTGCGAGGGGAAGGCTGTGGGGTTTTAATCTTAAAAACTTTATCAGAAGCCCAGAAAAACGGGGATCACATTCTTGCCCTGTTGCGAGGTTCGGCGGTGAATCATAATGGGGCTGCTGCCGGTTTAACCGTACCCAGTGGACCCGCCCAGCAAGAATTGCTCCGTCAAGCTCTAGCTGATGCCAGAATAGTCCCTGAAGATGTCAGCTACATAGAAGCTCATGGCACAGGCACTTCTTTAGGAGATCCCATCGAATTGAATGCCATTGCCTCAGTTTATGGAAAGCGCTCCGACCCCCTTTATGTCGCCTCAGTCAAAACCAATATCGGTCATCTTGAAGCCGCAGCTGGCATGGCTGGAATAATCAAAACAATTCTGATTCTTCAACAGGGTGAAATCCCCTCCCATCTTCACTTCCAAAGCCCTAATCCTCTGATTAATTGGGAAGATCATCCTATTAAAATTCCTACTCAAAATATACCTTGGCCGAATAACAATAAAGTCCCTATAGCTGGGGTAAGTTCTTTTGGTTTTTCAGGCACAAATGCCCATGTCATTGTTCAACAGGCACCCGTCAGCAAAATCTCAGAAATTCAACAACAAATTCCCAGTCATCTCTTAACCCTTTCAGCCCACAACAAAACCGCTTTAAAAGAATTAGCCACACGCTTCCATACCCTCCTAGAATCTCATCCTGAAATTGGAGATATTTGTTATAGTGCAGCTGTCGGAAGGATAGATTTACCTGAACGTTTAGCCATTGTTGGCGATACTTGTCCAGAATTACAACAAAGATTAACCGCTTTTGCTGAAGAAAACCCGCTTGATGATTTGACTTTTTATCAACGTTTTACATCGGAAAAATCCCCTAAAATTGTTTTTCTTTTTACAGGGCAAGGGGCTTGTTATCCTGGCATGGGACATCAACTCTATCAAACTCAGCCGACATTTCGTCAATATATTGATCAATGTGCCGAAATATTAGCGAAGTATTTAGACCATCCTTTAACTGAAATATTATTTGGTGAACAGACCGATTTACTCAATCAAACTGCTTACGCTCAACCGGCTATATTCGCCCTAGAATATTCCCTAACAATGCTATGGAAATCTTGGGGAATTACCCCCAGTTTACTGATTGGCCATAGTGTGGGAGAATATGTAGCAGCTTGTATCGCAGGAGTATTTAGCTTAGAAGCTGGACTCGCCTTAGTTGTCAAACGGGGGCAATTAATGCAAACCACGACCTCTGGGAAAATGGCTTCAATTTTTGCTGATGAAGAGACAGTAATTTCCCTAATTAAAAATTATACTCAAACAGTTTCAATAGCTGCCATTAATCACCCTCAACAGATTGTTATTGCTGGAGAAAGTGCCAGCCTTGAGGAAGTTATTAGCACCTGCAAAAAGCAAAAAATTCCCGCTCAATATCTCCCCGTTACTCAGGCTTTTCATTCCCCTTTAATGGAGCCAATTTTAAAAGAATTTGAAAAAGAGGCTCGTCAAATTTCTTATCAACGCCCCCAAATTCTCTTACTTTCAGGACTTGATGGAGAGGTTTTAGAAAATGCACCAGATGCCACTTACTGGAGCAAACAATGCCGAGAACCAGTAAGATTTTTGTCGAGTTTAATAACCGCTTTCAACAAGGGATATAACCTATTTTTAGAAGTGGGACCAAGACCAATACTAGCAGAACAAGGTCGTCGTTATAAAGATGAGTTCATCTGGTTAAGTTCCCTCAATCGTGGCTTAGATAACTGGCAGACAATTCTTTCAGCCTTGGGACAACTCTACCTAAATGGCGCACCTTTCAATCCAGAACAATTCAATCGAAATTATGGCTATAAAAAAGTCAGATTGCCGAACTATCCCTTTCAAAGGAAACCTTTCCAATTTCAGCCTAATCCTCGAACAGAAAATCAGAGCATTGACAAAATATTCCTAGACGCACAAACCTCTAACCTTACCGATACCGAAACCACAGTTTTCAATATGCAAAAACATCAACAGGAAATCCGTAATCAATTAAAATCAATTTTGGCTTTACTTCTGAAAGAAGATGAGAACGAACTGCCGGAGGATGAGACATTACTAAACTTAGGAGCAGACTCAATTATCTTGACTGACTTTTCTCGCAAAATTGAAGAAAAATTTCAAGTCAAAGTGAAAATAGATCAACTCTTTACCGATTTACAAACTCTTGTTGATATCGCCGAATACCTCTGCCAATTTGTCAAAGAAAAACCCTTAGAAAATGCTTCAGAAATAACAGCTAAAGTTATCGATGACGAGACAGAATTAAGCAATTATCTGCAAGTCATTGATCAATTGCAACCCATCGCTACAGCCTATATCATCAAGGCTTTAGAGTCCTTAGGGAAAAAACTTAATCAAGGGGAACAATGGACAATAGAAACCCTAAGACAAACCTTACCTGTTGCCCCCAAATATCACATTTTGCTCAATCGTTATTTGCAGGATTTAGAGCAAGCTAATATTCTTCACAATCAAGGGAATATTTGGACTGTCAAAAACTTGCCTGAGTCTTTTTCCTTGCCCCAAGCCCTACAAAAGCTAGAAAAAACTTGTCCATCTGCAAAACCTGAATTAGAAATGTTGCAACGCTGCGGCGAAAATTTAGCAGAAGTTCTCAAGGGAAATATGGACCCCTTGACATTAATTTTCCCAGAAGGTTCCGTTGCTCATGCAGAAAGTATTTATGGCAATTCTCCCGTATCTCGATTGATGAATCAACGAGTTGCCCAAGCTATTAACCAGATTTTAACGAACTTTTCTAATAGTGATCGCCCCTATCAAATTCTCGAAATAGGAGGAGGAACTGGTGCCACTTCAGAAGCAATTCTTCACCACTTAAACCTCGATCATGTCACTTATTCTTTTAGCGAAGTTTCTCCCTTCTTACTGCATCAAGCTAGGCAAAAATTTCAGAAAAAATATAACCTAAACTTTCATCAACTAGACATTGAAAAGTCCCCCATTTCTCAGGGGATACCTGCCCATAATTATCATATTGTTGTCGCCGCTAACGTCCTTCATGCGACCCGAAATATTACAGAAACTCTAACCCATATTCGGGAACTTCTGCGCCCCGGCGGTTACTTAGTTCTCCTCGAAACCGTAGAAAATAACTCATGGCTGAATTTAACCTTTGGATTAACCCCCGGATGGTGGCGCTTTCAGGATCAAGAATTACGCTCAGACACTCCCTTATTAAGGGGTGAAAATTGGTGTTCCGTTTTAAAAAGTTGTGGGTTTGCTACGGCGAATAGTTTCTCTAAACAAAACAATATTCCCATTAACAATGGCCAAGAATTAATTCTTGCTTGTGTGCCAGATGAACCCCTCTCAATTCCTGCAAGGACTAAGCTTACTGTCTCCGGTGAAAGCTCCGGTAAAGAAGCCTTAATGATGGCTCAATTACAATCTTTAAAAGACCTAAAAGACCTCCATGAGAAAACCATTATCAAGCAATTAGAAGTTCTTCAAACTGCCACCGTCTCCCCCAGTATAGCCCCCGAAATATTAACGAATCAGACTCAAATCATTCCTGCCCAAAGCTCTAAAATAGAAACTTACCCGCCGGTTTCTCAAGAGAAGCCCAAATCTCCTGAGAAACCTAGTTCTCCCAATTTAAACCCCTTAGCCTTAAAGCTCACTGAGAACAAATCCTTAACCGAACAACAACAAGCCTTTATTCAAAATTTACAGAGTATTTATAACCAGAAAACCGCCAAATCAAAAGCCTATTCACAAAATAGCCGTAAGACAATGGTAGATGTTAAACCGACCATTGACTTCCGCATGGCCTTAAAAGAATTTCAATATCCGATTGTTTCAGAATCCGCTCAAGGGGCTTATTTTAAGGACATTGATGGCAATAATTACATTGACTTAGCTATGGGGTTTGGGGTTAACTTTTTTGGGCATAGTCCTGATTTTGTCATTGAAGCAGTTCAAGAACAAATGAATCGAGGAATAGGCTTAGGAATGCAGTCAAATCTGGCCGCCGAAACCGCCGCTTTAATTAGTGAAATGGGCCGAGTCGAAAGAGTCGCTTTTAGTAATACGGGAACCGAGGCGATTATGGCGGCTGTTCGCATTGCTCGCTCCCGGACAAAACGTCAAAAAATCGTTATGTTTGCCGGCTCCTATCATGGAACTTTTGACGGCATCTTAGCACGAGTAGGAGAAGATAAAACCACTGCTCAACCCTTAAGTCTAGGCACCCCTTTAGGAATGGTTGAAGACGTAATAGTCTTGAGTTATGGAGTTGAAGAAAGCCTCGATATTATTGCTACTCATGCTGATGATTTAGCCGCCGTATTAGTCGAACCAGTTCAAAGTCGCAAACCCGATTTACAGCCTCAAGAATTTCTGCAAAAACTACGACAAATAACCCATAAAAAAGGAATCACACTCATTTTTGATGAAATTATTACCGGCTTTCGGATTGCTCCGGGAGGAGCGCAAGAATGGTTCAATGTTGAAGCTGATATAGTCATTTATGGTAAGGCCATTGGAGGAGGTTTACCAATTAGTATGATCTGCGGTAAAGCAGATTTCTTAGATACCGTTGACGGCGGTTTCTGGCAATACGGAGATGACTCTCATCCGCAAACCGAGTTAACCGCTTTTGGGGGAACTTTTTGTCGTCATCCTTTAGCCCTTGCTGCTTGTCGTGCTGTGCTGTTACATCTTCGGGAAAACAGCCCAACGATTCAAGAAAAAGTGAATCAATTAACTCATCGATTAGCCACCCAAGTCAATCAATTCTTTCAAGAAATAGGCATTCCGATTCGGGTTGTTAATTTTGGGTCTTTATTCCGCTTTGAACCCTTTGGAGCTTATAGTATCTTTTTACAACCCATCGAATTACCCCTCTTTTATTACCTATTAAATCTTAAAGGAATCTACACATGGGAAAAACGAGTTTGTTTTCTCTCCACCTGCCATACTAATGAAGATATAGACAAAGTTATAGTAGCCGTCAAAGAAGCGATTACGCAATTGCAGCAAGCCGGTTTTTTTGCTGATGCTAAACGCCCCCAAGTCAAGAAAGAAGAAAAAAAGCCGCTTTCTGAAGATGAAGATGGTAGGGGACATTTACCATCTTTAAATCAATCCTTTCCCACCAGTGAAGCTCAACGTCAGCTTTGGTTATTAGCTGAATTAGACCGTAATGCTTCAGCATCCTATAACGTCACAACATCTCTAGAATTACGAGGTTCTTTAGATGTTTACATTTTAGAAAAAACGATTAATCAAGTTATTAATCGCCATGAAGCTTTGCGAACCCAAATTATAGAACAAGGAGAATTACAGGAAGTTGTCAATCAAGTTAAAATTAAATTAAACTTCATTGATTTGAAGGATGAAGATAATCCCGAAGCGACGGCCTTAGCGTTAAGATCTCAGTTTTCCCAAAAACCCTTTGACTTGTCGATTGCTCCCTTATTTGCTGTGATTTTAATGCGCTTAAAACCTGACCATTATCTGCTGTCTTTAAAAACTCATCATATTGTGGCAGATGGTTGGTCACTAGGATTAATTTTGCAGGAAATTGGTCAACTTTATTCATCCCAAAATAACACAACTAAAGAGGTTCTCACACCACCGATGCAGTTTCGGCAATATTTAACTTTGCGAGCGCAAGAGACGCAAAGTCCACAAATGTTAGAGCATCGGGATTTTTGGTTGAAAACCTATCAGGAAGATCTCCCAACCTTTGAGCTTCCCACCGATTTTCCCCGTCCCGCCGTTAAAACCTACACTGGCGGACAAGAAAGTCAAGTCATTCCCTCGGAAGTTGGGCAAAATTTGCAGAAAGTAGGACGCAAAAATAAAGCTACATTATTTATGACGATGTTCGCCGCTTATACTGCTTTTTTGCGTCGAATTTCTGGTCATAAGGATTTAGTCATTGGTATTCCTATTTCTGGGCGACAAATAGAAGGCAGTGACAACTTAGTAGGCTTTTGTTCTCAATTTTTACCCCTGCGGATACAAGTCGATGCTACCACCTCTTTTATTGAACATTTACAACATACTAAACAAACCCTGATCGACGCTTTTCGCCATCAGAGTTATACTTTAGAGGATTTATTAGCAGCTTTACAATTACCTAGAGATTTTTCTCGTTCTCCTCTCATTTCTGTATCTTTTAACATGGATCCTAGTTTAACTCTGCCTGAGTTTAAAGACTTAAAAGTATCCTTGCCACCGTCACCAATTAGTTACACCCCTTTTGATCTAGGATTTAACTTAATTGAACTTAATGATAACCTCATTATTTACTGCAATTACAATACAGAACTATTTAAAAAAGAGACAATTAAACAATTTCTTGAAAGCTTTGAAATTTTGCTGAGGGGAATCATTGACGATGCTAATCATCTCCTTTATCAGTTACCTTTATTAACCCCAGTCCAACAAGAGAAGTTACTCAGACAATTAACGGGAAAAACTCGCAAACTCCCAGAAAAAGCCACCATCATTGATGACTTTGTAGCTCAAGTTAAATTAACCCCTAATGCTCCCGCCTTAATTGCGGGAAAAATTAGCCTTAGCTATCAAGAATTAAATGAAAAAGTCAATCGTCTTACTCATTATTTACAGCAGGAATATCAGCTAGGTGTAGGAAAAGTGATTGGGGTCATGCTCCAGCGTAATCACAACTTAATCATCGGGATTCTGGCTACCTTTAAAACTGGAGCGACTTACGTTCCTATAGACTCTCAATATCCTAACAGTCGCATTGAGTTTATTTTAAAAGATAGTGGCTGTCATGTTTGCCTAACGGAGAGTAATTTTATCTCTAAGTTACCTGAAAAAATGGAAAAAATTTGCTTAGATAAAATTGATCCTATTGTTGAAAAATATGACAAAGATGAGCCTAAAATATTTCGCAATTATAGCCAAACCGCCTATATTTTTTACACTTCAGGTTCAACTGGTAATCCTAAAGGAGTCATGGGCCGTCACATCTCAATTTTGAATGTTATTCAAAGCTTACGACTTACCTTTGATTTAGATAAACATCCTGAATGGCGCTATATTTTCACAGCTGCTGTTACTCATGATCCATCTATTCGTAATATTTTTCTCCCCTTAACCATAGGTGCATCCCTATATATGTACGAAATAAAATATATAGGACATTTGGTTTCTTTCCTACAGGAAAATCAAATTAATGCCCTACACACCACCCCCTCTATCTATCGAGAAATCTTGGGGCTACTTGAACCAGGAGAAACCATTTCCAGCTTAAAATATATCTCGGTAGGAGGGGAAAAATTAGATCGGGAAACTGCCTTAGCTTTGCGGAAACGTTTTCCAGCAGAAATTATTAGCAATGTTTACGGATCTACAGAAACTTGTGTAGGAGTATCCCAGTATGAAATCAAGGAAAACTTAGACAGCGAAATCCCCCTCGGTCAAGTTTTCCATAACAATCGCTTAGGGGTTCTTGATGAATTTAATAATCCCGTTCCCCTCCATGTAATCGGCGAAATTTGTGTAGAAGGTGCCGCCCTAGCATCGGGTTATCATAACCAACCCGAAATGACTCAAGAAAAATTTAAACCTAGCTTTCTTGATGAGACACAAACTCTCTTTAGAACCGGCGATTTAGGCAAGCAAACTGCTCCGGGTATCATTGAGTTTATGGGACGAAAAGATAATCAAGTTAAGGTCAATGGTTATCGAATTGACCCCGGAGAAATTGAATATCAATTGACTCGTTATGCTCCCATTGAAAGAGCGATTGTTTTACCCGTTCAAGTTAATAATCAAACTCAATTATCTGCTTACTGTCAAACAGACAAAACTCTAGAAATTGCTGAGATTCGAGAATTACTTGCCAAATTTTTACCAGTTTATATGATTCCGAGTTACTTTATTTTTTTAAAGCAATTCCCCTTAACTCGACATGGGAAACTTGACCTGCACTCCCTGAGAGAACTCAGAGAAACTGGTAAATCTCTGGTGAATTCTAATTATGTTGCACCCCGGAATTATTTAGAATCCAATCTCGTTAGTATCTGGGAAAAAATTCTCTCTAAACATCCTATCGGTATTTTTGATAACTTCTTTGAAATTGGCGGTCATTCTCTACTCTTATCAAGGGTTGTAACCCGGGTTCATAAAGAACTAAATGTATCCGTAAAATTGGCTGACTTCTTTAAAGTTCCAACCATTGCTGGATTGGCGACTTTAATCTCCCAGACTCAATACAATTATCAAGAACCCATTTCGGCAATTCCCCCCCAAAAATCCTATCCGATGTCTCATGGTCAGCGTCGTCTTTGGGCTTTAGAATTTCTAGCTCAAAATCATAATGCTTACGGAATGCCCAGTGCTTATCAATTCAAGGGCAATCTCAATATTGATGCTTTTGAAAATGCCTTTCAACAGTTAATTCAACGCCATGAAATTTTGCGAACCACCTTTACTTTAATCAATAATCAACCCCGTCAAGTTGTCCATAATCAAATGAACTTTGTCATTAAACAAATAGACCTGACAGCTTATGTTAGCACAGAACAAGAAAACTTGATCGAAGAAGCGATCAGCCATAATGCCAAAACGACTTTTGATTTAGAAGTCGGACCGTTACTTAAAGTTAACTTACTTAAACTAAGCCAAGAGAATTACATCGTCTTGTTTAATATGCACCATATCATTTCTGATGGTTGGTCAGCCGGGGTTTTAATTAAAGATTTCCTCAGCCATTATCACGCCTATGGACAAGAAAATTCCCAATTAATGCCCCCTCTCAGAATTCATTATAAAGACTATACTTCTTGGCAAGAAAGTCAATTAGAAACCTCGAAACTTCAAGATCAACGGGATTACTGGTTAGCTAAATTAACTCCTGTCCCTGTGCGTCTTAACTTACCTGTTGATTATCCGCGCCCACCTGTTAAAAGTTTTCAAGGAAATACAATTACATGGCAACCTGAACCCGAATTGATCGATACTTTTGAGAAGTTAATTAAAGCACAAGAAGCCAGTTTATTTATGGGTTTAGTTAGTTTGGTTAAGAGTTTTCTATTCCGTTATACTGAGCAAAATGAAATTACAATCGGCTCTGCTATCGCCGGCAGAAATCATCCTGATTTAGAAGATCAAATCGGATTTTATGTTAACACTCTCGTCCTGCGGGATCAGATAGCAGATCACGACAGTTTTACGGATGTCCTTAGCAAAGTAAAAACCACCACTTTAGAGGCTTATGATAATCAAGACTATCCCTTTGATCAGATAGTATCTGATTTGAATTTACAACGAGATCCTAGCCGGAATGCTCTCTTTGATGTGGCAATTGTCCTGCAAAATAATCAAAATATAGATCTGGCATTGAACGGAATTACAGTTAACTCCATTGACCCCAAAATGATGACCGCTAAATTTGATTTAGAATTTATCTTTGTTGAGGAAGAAGAACTTTATCTCAAGCTAATCTACAACACAGATATATTTATCCATGAGCGAATTTTATTGCTCATAGATTTGTTCAAAAACTGGCTAGAGCAAGTTTTAAAATTTGCCCATGAACCTTTGATCAACTTATCCTTAGCTTCCTCAGAAAATCTTATTCAAGAGGGGCAGGATCTGTTCACAGAAGATTTTAATTTTTAGTCAACAGCAATTATACGAGCAGGAGATTTTAATGAAGACAAAACTACCGATTCTTGGCGTTTTAGGGGGTATGGGACCAGTGGTTACCGCCGAATTTCTTAAGTCGATTTATGAATATAATCCTTTTATTGATCAGGAACAAGAATCCCCTAATGTCATCGTTTTTTCTTTTCCCTCTGCACCCGATCGCACAGGTTCTATTGATAGTGGAAAAGAAAGAGAATTTATTGATTTTATCCAAGTCAATCTGGAACATCTCAATAAACTGGCTGATTGCATAGTCATTGGCTGTTGTACGGCTCATTATGCTCTACCCCAGATCTCCGAAAATCTGAAGGATAAACTTCTTTCCTTAATTAAAATAGCGGATCAAGAACTCCAAGAATATAATGAACCTACCCTTTTACTTGCTAGTACAGGGACTTACCAGAAAAAATTATTTCAGGAAGGCTGCACCACCGCAGATCTGATTATTTCTCTCTCAGAAAGCGATCAAAAGTTGATTCATGAAATGATCTATAAAGTGCTAAAAAGAGGACACGATCCGTTAAGTATTCTTAGGGATATAGAAGCATTATTAGAGAAATATAACACTCGCTCCTATATTTCTGGGTGTACCGAATTTCATCTCTTAACAAAATCTCTCAAACTCAAAGGAATTGACTCCATTAAAGCGATCGATCCTTTAAGTACCATCGCTCAAAACTTTTCTCAGTTAATCATCAAACAAGCTCAGGTAGACCGAGGGACCGACTGCCATCAACCTTCAACCCCAAAAAGCCCTTGACCATCGCAGCCCTAGGAGGTACAATTCAAACTTGAATTGGCCACTTCTGACTTTTAACTTGCGCGTAGCGATATACTGATTCATAGGGTTTTCGAGATTGGTTCTATTTTTGATCAAGAGGTGTAAAAAAAGTGTCTAAGCATTCAATCAGTTTTGGAGGACAATTGGAAGATAATTGGCGGACTCTGTCAGAAGTCTTAGAAACTGCCACTAAACATAATAATCATGGAATTACTTATATCAAAAATGACGCAACTGAATATTTTCAGAGTTATCAAGACTTATATCAAGATGCTCTGGTTATTTTAAATGGACTGGAACAAAAAGGAATAAAATTAGGGCATAAAGTCATTCTACAAATTGCCAAAAATCAAGACTTTATTCCCGCACTCTGGGCTTGTTTTTTAGGGGGAATTATTCCAGTTCCTTTGACCGTTGCTCCTAGCTATGATCTGGAAAATTCTGCCGTCAAAAAACTAGAGAATGTTTGGAAAATTTTAGACAATCCTTTGATATTATCCGATAGTGAACTAATTACTGAAATTGAAAAATTAGGAACTTCCTCTCATCTAGAAGGGTGGCAAGTTATCTCAGTTAATGAACTCAGAAAAGCCCCCTCTAAAGTCCATCAATTGCCGATTCTTGATCCACAAGTTCCAGCCTTATTACTCTTTACTTCGGGTAGTACAGGTATGCCCAAGGGAGTAATATTAACTCATCATAATATTCTGTCCATGACTGCTGGTACAGTGGCAATGAACCACTTTACCCAACAAGAAGTTACCCTTAATTGGATGCCCTTAGATCATGTAGGAGCTATCGTATTTTTAGGAATTATGGCGGTAGATTTGGCTTGTCATCAAATTCATGTTCCGATGGAATTAGTCCTACGCCAACCCCTCCAATGGTTAGAACTCATTCAAAAGCATCAAGTAAGCATTTCTTGGTCCCCTAACTTTGCATTTTCCTTAATTAATCAACAGGCAGAAGAACTTAAGCACGCCTCTTATAACCTCTCCTCAATGAAATTTTTAGTGAATGCTGGCGAGCAAGTTTCAGTAAAAACGATTCGCCTATTCTTAGAAATTCTTGAAAAACATCAACTACGGGAGAGAGCGATTAAACCAGCTTTTGGCATGACTGAATCCTGTTCTGGGATTACTTGGTCAGCCGGTTTAAGTAAAAATGAACTCACCGAAGAAAATAGTTTTGTCTCTCTAGGAAAGCCGATTCCTGGAGCAACTATCCGGATAGTCGATCAGGAAAATAATCCTTTACCTGAAAGAGAAATTGGAAAGCTTCAAATTCAAGGTAATTCTGTTACTAAAGGATATTACAATAATACTGAACTCAACCAGGAAGTTTTTCAAGAAGGGTGGTTTACTACGGGAGATTTGGGGTATTTATTTAAGGGCGAACTCTTTATTACTGGGCGAGAAAAACAAGAAATTATAATTAATGGTGTTAATTACTTTGCCCATGAACTTGAAACAACAATCGAAGAATTAGAAGGGGTTAAAGTATCTTATACAGCCGCCTTTGCCGTCTTTGATCAAAGTCGAGAAACTGACTTATTAATTATTACTTTTAGCCCAGAATCTGATCAATTTGAACACTGGATAAAAGTTGTTAGAAAAATTCGCAGTCATTTGACCCAAAAATTCGGAATTGCTCCAGCTTATGTCATTCCCTTAGAAAGAAATTTAGTTCCTAAAACCTCTATTGGCAAAGTTCAAAAATCCAAATTAAAAAAGGATTTTGAACAGGGATTATTTAGCAGCCGTATCCAAGAAATAGATCAATATTTAGCAAAAGAGCGTCAGAAAAATCAAACCTTACCTCAATCAGAAAATGAACGTCAAATAGCAGCAGTTTGGAGTGAAGTTTTACAGTTAACCTCAGTTGGTTTAGAGGATAACTTCTTTGAACTAGGGGGACATTCTATACACTTAATCCGAGTTCAAAATGAACTTGAAAAACTTTTTAACCGTCAGCTATCCCTTGCTGAAATGTTTAAAAATCCTACCGTTGCCACCCTAGCCCGTTGCTTAAGCGAAGAATCAAATACCACTCAAGTTATAGCACAAAAAAGCCGTCAACGTGCCGAAAATCGGACCCGTCGCCATAATGAAACCCATGACATTGCAATTATTGGTATGGCGGGGCAATTCCCGGGAGCTAAAAATTTAACAACCTTCTGGGAAAATTTAAAAAATGGAATCGAAACTATCTCTTTCTTTTCGGAAGAAGAATTACAAGAATCGGGAGTGTCTCCAGAACTCTCGAATCAGCCTAATTATGTTAGAGCTAGACCAATTCTCGAGCAAGTTGAATACTTTGACAGCGAATTTTTTGGCTATACAGATAGAGAGGCAGAATTACTAGACCCTCAGCAACGTTTACTTCTTGAATGTAGTTGGGAATGTTTAGAAAACGCCGGTTATAATCCCAGTAATTATCAAGGATCAATTGGTATATTTGCTGGCGCAAGTATGAACACCTATTTGATCAATAATTGTTATCCTAATCGGGGTCAATTAGATAGTAATGACGAGTTACAACCCTTCACACTAGATTCAACGGGAGGGTTTCAAACAATGGTAGCTAATGACAAAGACTATTTAACAACGCGAATTTCTTATAAACTAAACTTACACGGCCCAAGCGTTAATGTTCAAACTGCTTGCTCTACTGGATTAGTTGTAGTTCATCTCGCTTGTCAGAGTCTAATTAGTGGAGAAAGTGACATGGCTCTAGCTGGAGCTGCTTCAATTAATTCTCCTCAAAAAATTGGTTACTTATATCAAGAAGGACTGATCATGTCTCCTGATGGTCATTGTCGCGCCTTTGATGCGGAAGCAAAAGGGACTATTTTTGGCAGTGGAGTAGGAGTAATTCTGCTCAAAAGATTGTCAGATGCTTTAGCCGATCATGACCATATTTATGCAGTTATTAAAGGCTCTGCTATTAATAATGATGGTGGCCAAAAATTAGGATTTACTGCGCCTGGTGGAGAGGGTCAAATTGCTGCCGCTACGGAAGCCCTAGCCTTTGCCGGTGTTGATGCTAATACAATTAGTTTTGTGGAAGCTCATGGCACAGGAACCCCCCTTGGAGATCCCATTGAAGTTGATGCTTTAGCTAAAGTTTATCAGGGTGCAAATGAGGGAGAATGTGCTTTAGGTTCAGTAAAAACCAATATCGGACATATGCAGATTGCTTCCGGTATTGCCGGTTTAATTAAAGCGACTTTAGCCCTCAAATATAGAGTTATTCCGCCTACATTACATTTCCAAAATCCTAACCCTCAAATTAATTTTTCTCAGACTCCTTTTTATATTAATAATGAAGCTATTTCTTGGACTACTAAGCAAGACAAGGACGAAAAATTACCCCGACGGGCAGGGGTAAACTCTTTAGGTATTGGCGGGGTTAATGCTCATGTTATTCTAGAAGAAGCTCCTCCCATTATTCCTCAAGACAATCAGAGCAAACGTCCCTATCATTTGCTCACCCTTTCCGCTCGAACCGAACCGGCTTTGAAAGAGTTAGTAAGTCGCTACATAGACTTTTTAGAAAGTCAACCTGAAAAGGATATGTCTGATGTAGTATTTACGGCAAATACAGGCCGAGTTCATTTCTCAAATCGTTTAGCCTTAACTGGCTATAAAAACAGTGATTTTATTGAACAATTACGTCAGTTCAAGCAACTAGATTATCAGTCAACTATTCATGGTATAGCTGATGAAAAAAGACCGCCTAAAATTGCCTTTTTATTTACAGGACAAGGGTCTCAATATGCAGGGATGGCTCATCAACTCTATCAGACTCAACCCACCTTTAGAAAAACTTTAGACGCAGGGGAAAACTACTATCAAAAACTAACGAGTAAATCCCTGCTAAACGTCGTATTTGCTGATACAGATGACCCCTTAAACCAAACCGCTTATACCCAACCGGCACTATTTCTGATTGAAGTTGCTCTCGCTCAATTATGGCATTCTTGGGGAATTCAACCAGCCGCCATTTTAGGGCATAGTTTAGGAGAATATTCTGCTGCTTGTTTTGCTGGCGTTTTTGATCTTGAAAGTGGCTTAAAACTGGTCACCCATCGAGGCAACTTGATGGGGCAATTACCCCAAAATCAAGGGGAAATGGCCGCTATTTTTCTCGATAAGAACTCAGTTATTGAGCAGTGCCAAAGCCAAGGCATAAAAATCGCTATTGCTGCCATTAACGCGGAACAACATACCGTTATTTCTGGAGAAAAAAGCGTAATTCAAGAACTCTGTAACCATTTCACTAATGCCGGGGTGAAAGTTCGTCAACTCAAAGTTTCCCATGCTTTTCACTCCCCTTTAGTAGAGCCAATGGTTGCAGAATTTAAAACGATTCTTCAAGAGATTTCTTTCAGTCAACCTCAAATTTCTCTGGTCTCTAACCTAACAGGAGAAATTGCTGATGACAGCATTATGACTCCTCAGTATTGGCTTCAACATTTACTAAATACGGTACAATTTCATCCAGGGGCTTTATTCCTACAATCTCTCGGATGTGATACCTTTATTGAAATTGGACCTCAACCTATTCTCTCAGGAATTGTTCAATCATCCCTATCTTCATCTGAACCTCTAACTCTACCCAGTTTACGCTCAGGATTTTCTGATTGGCAAGTTTTATTAGAAAGTCTGGGCAAACTTTATGTTCGCGGTGCAAAGATAGACTGGTTTAGTTTTGATCAAGACTATCATCCTAGACGATGTGCTTTACCTACTTATCCCTTTCAAAAACGTCAACACTGGATTCCTTTAAAAACCCCATCTGCAACTGTTCCACAGGAATCTAATCTAGTCAAAATGTTATCTGAAAAGGACAAAAATACTTTGATGCAAACCCTCTTAGAAACAGGTCATTATTCTGAAGATGAAAAACCAACAATATCCGCCATTGTTCAACAGTTGATTAAACTCTATTATCAGGAAAAAGAGGACTTTAATTTTGCCAAATTACTTTATCAAGTAGCTTGGCTTCCCTGGGATTTAGCCAACGGTAAGCTACAAAATTTGACCCCCCTTAAAACTGATTTAGAGGTTTACTTAGAACCCCAATTACACTCCTCAGAATTGATGGGAGTTTCTCGCGCTTTTTCCGAAATGGAAAAACTGGCAGCTGACTTTGTTGTTAAAGCTCTGAAAGATTTAGAACTCTTTCAAATGAATACCTTTCTTGATCCTGATCAAAGTTTTATTCAAGCTGAACTTAAACAAGAATATAAATCTTTCTGGAATCATCTTCTAGAAATATTAGCGAAAGTCGGCATTTTAGAAAAGCAAAATACCCTATGGAAAATTGTTAAAGAACCCGAACAGTCTAATCCTGATTTAGCGGTAGAGGATTTAATCAATCATTATCCTAATGCTCAAATAGAACTCAATCTATTTCGACAAGTTGCCACAAATTTAGCAGCCATTATTACGGGAAAAATATCTCCTTTATCTATCCTATTTTCTCAAGATGGACAAGGAGGAGCCAGCGAGTTTTATAAAAATACATCTTCGGCAAAAATTCTCAATCTGGGTATCTCTAAAACCGTTGAACTTCTCCTCTCAAGTTATGCCCCCTCAGCTTCCATCCGCATTCTCGAAATTGGCGCGGGAACTGGAGCTACAACCCAACAGGTTCTTAAAGCTTGTAAGTCTCGTCAAATTACCTACACATTCACTGATGTTTCCCCCTTCTTTCTAGAGAAAGCTAGAGATAATTTGGCTGAATTTTCTGGACTAGAATACAAAGTACTCGATATTGAAAAAGAGCCGAAATTACAAGGGTTTTGCTGTTATTCTTATGACTTGATTATCGCGGCTAATGTCTTACACTCTACCGCCAATTTACAAGAGGAAACCTTGCCTCATATTCAAAGTTTACTACGTCCAGGCGGTCATTTATTACTGTTAGAATTAACTCAGCAATCTCCCTGGATTGATTTAATCTTTGGTGTGACTCAAGGTTGGTGGCGTTTTAGCGATTATCATTTGCGCCCAAATCATCCTATAATTACAGCATCGACTTGGGAATCTATTCTGCTTAAATCGGGGTTTTCTCAGGTAGAATTTGTTTCTCCTGATCAAAAAATAGGTACTGCTTTATTTCAGCAAAGTATTATTCTGGCTCAAAGTTTAGAAATCTCCCCTAACACCGCTAAAAACTGGCTAATTTTTACTGATATTGAACCCCAGCAAAATACTTTTGTCTTAGGGATTCAAGAGCAACTACTGAAAAAGTGTGATTCCTGTCGGATAATTTATCAAGGGGAGAAAAATACACAAATATCATCTTCTGAGTCTTGTTTGAATGCTAATCAACTACAACAATTAGAGGAATGGTTTGCGTCCAATCCATCTCCAGATCGGATTATTTATCTTTTGAATAGTGATGGCAAAGAGCAACCAGAATCCATTTTATTGAATCGCTGTAACTATCTTTTAAATCTTCTCAAAGCTATTCAAACAATCCCTAATCCCCCTCAATTATTCCTTGTCACTCAGGGCGCCCAACCCTTTGAATTAGAACAGCCTTCTTTAGGGTTTCAGTCTCCTCTTTGGGCAATGGGGCGTGTTATTGCCCTAGAAAATCCGCAATTATGGGGAGGTATGCTGGATCTTGATCCCGACGTTGATATTAATCAAAATATTACCGCATTACTATTAGGATTAACTCATGCTCACGATGAGGATCATTTGGTCTTCCGCAAAGGTCAAGGCTATATTGCTCGTCTGCTTCCTCTCAAGTCTCTAGAGACAAAAACCGTTAAGATTCAACCTGAGGCTACCTACCTAATTACGGGAGGAATAGGACATCTAGGCTTAGAATTGGCGGAACATTTAGTCAATTTAGGAGCAAAACATCTCATTTTAACGACACGCCGCTCATTACCGGCTCGCTTCCTGTGGGATTCAGCAACCGAATTAGCCCAAATATCAGAAAAAATCAGAAAATTAGAGGCAAAAGGAGCATCAATCGAAGTTATTTCGGCAGACGTTGGCAATTTTGAGGCTATGCAGGCCATATTTACCCAGATTGAAAAAACCGCTTATCCCTTGCGTGGCATTTTCCATCTTGCTGGAATCTCAGGCCGACAAGCTCAATTAAAAGACTGTACTTTGCAGGATCTCGAAGCAGTTTTTCAGGCAAAAGTTAAGGGTTCTTGGAATTTACATCAACTATCTTTGGGTACTCAATTAGACTATTTTGTGCTGTTTTCTTCGGCGGGTGCAATTTGGGGGGCAAAGGAACAAGGCTTATATGATACTGTTAGTCATTGGCTGGATGCTTTGGCTCATTTCCGTCATCTTCAAGGGCTTCCTGCAACGGCTTTAAATTGGGCATTATTGGCGGGTAATGGTATAGTGTCTCAAGACTATGAGGACTGGCTCAAACAGATTGGGATCAGGGAAATTGCTCCCGATATGGCCTTGAGGGTGATGGATGCTATTATGGCTTCTAATCAAACACAAGTTTTAATCGCTGATGTGGATTGGGTTCGTTTCAAAAATATCTATCAATTTAAAGGCGAGAAACCACTCCTAAAAAATTTAGGACTCTCAGAAATTCCCATTAAGTCTGTTCAAGAATCAGACTCTGTACTGCATCTTTTAGAGGATATTCCTTTAGGAGAACGTCGGGAATATTTGTTAGAATATGTTAGCAAACAAGTCAGAATTATTTTAGGGATTAAATCTATGCCAGATTCAGAACAAGGATTGATAGAAATGGGGATTGATTCCTTATCCTCTATTGAATTGAAAAATCGTTTAGAGAAAGGATTAGAAGTTCTCTTACCAACTTCTTTAATCTTTGACTTTCCTAATATTAGACGCTTAGTTGATTATCTGTTTGACCGTATTTTCGGTGAAAAAGTTCAAAAAACAGCCGAGAAGATGATTAACTTCACTGAAGTCCAGCAGGAGATTAGTGAGGATTTAATCTTACAAGAACTTACTGATTTGGAGGCTTTTTTAGGAGATTAAATAATCCTAAGCCTTGAAGTTAGAAAGCTTGAAGTTAAAAAAAATTCAAGGCATTTCCTAAAAGTTACCCTATATTCAAACTATGCAAACTCCATTTTTTCAACAAGAAACCGTTAAAAGTTCTCATCAATTTTTTGATAATTTGAAATTGATTGCCGCTCCTTACTGGTATCCAACCGATCCTAAAGGAAGGACATTTTCAGAGGTAATAAGTTCATGGGGAATGCTGTTTCTCCTTGTTTTAGTAATTGTTGGACTGGTGGCCTCTAATGCAGTTAATAGCTTCGTTAATCGCTATTTGGTTGATGTCATTATTCAAGATAAAAATGCCTCTAAGTTTATGACAAGTTTATTACTTTATGGCTTAGGATTACTTTTAATTACCCTGTTTACTGCATTTTCTAAATTTGTTAAAAAAAGAATTATTCTGGATTGGTATGAATGGCTAAATCAGCAGGTTGTTACCCAATATTTGAGCCATCGCGCTTATTACAAAATTAATTTTAGATCCGATGTGGATAATCCGGATCAAAGGATAGCCCAAGAAATAGAACCCATTGCTAGAAATGCTGTTAATTTTGGAGCTATTTTATTAGAAAAAGTCTTAGAAATGACTACTTTTTTAGTAATTCTTTTCTCAATTTCCCGACTAGCCGCCTTGATTCTAGTGGCTTATACAATTATCGGCAACCTAATTGCTGTTTCTTTAAGTCGAGAATTAGATAAGATTAGTCAAGAAGAATTGGAATCCAAAGCTAATTACACCTACACTTTAACTCATGTTCGGAATCATGCTGAATCTATTGCCTTTTTTCAAGGCGAAAATCAAGAGTTGAAAATCATTCAACGTCGATTTAATAATCTCGTCAGAAATTCTCTCAGTAAGATTGATTGGGAGAGAAATCAAGACATTTTTAGTCGAAGTTATCGCTCAGTTATTCAAATATTTCCCTTTGTCGTCTTTGCTCCAGCCTATATTCGGGGGGAAATTGATTTCGGACAAGTTAATCAGGCTATCATTGCTTGCAGTATGTTTGCTAATGGTTTTTCTGAGTTAATCCTTGAATTTGGTTCTTTGGGCAGATTTTCCAGTTATGTTGAGCGTCTATCTGAATTTTCGTCTGCCTTAGAAGAAATGGACCGACAACCCAAGGATGCTAGTACCATTAAAACCCTTGAACAAAATGAGATCGAGTTTGAGGATGTTACTTTACAAACACCGGATTATGAAAAGGTAATTGTTCAACATTTATCCCTATCTATCGAACCAGGCGAAGGTTTATTAATTGTCGGACCGAGTGGACGAGGTAAAAGTTCTCTATTAAGAGCTATTGCTGGCTTATGGAATGCAGGAACTGGTTGTTTAAAACGACCTCCCTTAGAAGAATTTCTCTTTTTACCTCAACGTCCTTATATTATTTTAGGAACTCTAAGAGAACAGTTACTTTATCCTAAAACAACCCGTGAAATGACCGATGGAGAACTTGAATCCGTTTTACAACAAGTTAATCTTCAAAATATAGCCACAAAAGTTCATGGCTTTGATGCGGAAGTTCCCTGGGAAAATATATTATCTTTAGGAGAACAACAACGCCTTGCTTTTGCCCGATTGTTAGTAACCCATCCCCGCTATGTAATCTTAGATGAAGCCACAAGTGCTTTAGATTTGAACAACGAACAAACCTTATATCACCAGTTACAAAAAGCACAGACAACTTTTATTAGCGTAGGTCATCGAGAAAGTTTATTTAAGTATCATCAATGGGTCTTAGAACTTTTAGAGGATTCTAGTTGGCGACTTGTTTCCATAGATGATTATCGAGCCTCAAAATCTCTGTAACTGTTTCATTGCTAAAACTCAATTTAGGAAAAATTACGATGACTACTACTTCACCAAAAACTCTGACTATGGATATTCAAAAACACAGGGTTCTTTTAATCGGAAAAATGTATGATGAAGCGGGGCAAAAACTTCTTGAAGAATCTACTAATATAGAGATTTTGTCCAACCCTACACTGGATAAAATTAATGAGGCCATTCAAGAAGTATCTGGCGTATTTGTGCGTTATCCTAATAAGTTAGAGGCTTCATCAATCCGATTAGCAAAACAATTAAAAGTAATTAGTACCTCTGGATTTGGCACAGATTCTATTGATATTATGGCAGCAACAGAACAGGGGGTTATCGTTGTTAATAATCCCGGAATGTCAACTACAGCTGTAGCAGAACACACCTTATCTATGATTTTAGCCCTTGCCAAAAAGCTCCCTTTTTTAGATCATTGTGTGAAAAAGGGTAACTATTTAATTCGCAATCAGATGCAACCGATTCAACTCGAAAACAAGACCCTTGGTATTGTAGGTTTAGGAAGAATTGGTACTCTGGTGGCTCACAAATGTAACCTAGCACTGGGGATGAGAGTATTAGCTTATGATCCCTATGTTCCAGCCAGCAAAGCGGAGACAGTAGGAGCAACTTTGGTCAAAGATTTAGATGTTCTTCTGGCTGAATCGGACTTTGTTTCTTTGCATACTGAACTAACAAGTGAAACGCGGGAAATGTTTAATATCTCAGTTTTTAAAAAGATGAAACCAACAGCTTTTTTAATTAATACCTCCCGGGGAAAAGTCGTTTGTGAAAAGGATTTAGGGATCGCCCTTAATCAAAAATTGATAGCTGGATGCGCCCTCGATGTCTTTGAACCAGAACCGCCGGCTTTAGATAATCCTTTATATAATTTTGAGAATGTCATTCTCTCACCTCATTTAGCCGGAGTAACCCCTGAAGCGAGTCTAGCGGCTGCTGTTTCGGCGGCGAATCAAATATTACAAGTGCTTCAGGGAGAGAAGCCTCCTTATATGATTAATCCGGAGGTGTGGAATCTTTTTTAAAGCATCTAGAGAATCTCAGGGATTCGGTTAATTAAAAATGGCAATATTTCTGCAAAATCCTTAGGAGGATAATAATTTGGAAAACATCGGCAAAATTCCCCTCAAAGATGAATGGCGTAATCGCTGGGCAACCATCAAACAATTTATCCTTAATCCAGCTCGAGAAATGGCGTTTTTGCAAGATCAGTTTCAAGTTTCTGAACTGTATACTAATATAGCGAAACGCGATCCTCATCTTCATGATCCTAATTTTCCCCAATGGCTTAATTTTGGTTATTGGCAAGAAGAAACAACTTATAACGAAGCTTGTGCCGCTTTAGCGCGTAAATTAGCCGAAGTAGCCGAACTTAAAGCCGGAGATCACCTTTTGGATGTGGGTTTCGGTTTTGCTGAACAGGATTTACTCTGGGTAAGAGAAAACAATGTTGGCTCAATTATCGGTCTAAATACAACCGAGTTACAAGTAGAAATTGCTCAAGAAAGAGTAGCTAAAGCAGGTTTATCGGACAGGATAAAACTTCAAGTCGGCTCGGCTACTCAAATACCTTTTCCTGAGAATTCTTTTGATAAGTTGACCGCTTTAGAATGTGCTTTTCATTTTGACACTCGTGAGGATTTTTTCGCGGAAGCTTTTCGAGTTTTGCAGCCCGGTGGAAGGTTGGCTATAGCGGATTGTTTGCCTAGAGTGGGTCGAGAAATTAACTTCTGGCTGCGGGTTAATAGTAAGAAAATGTGTATTCCCTTTGCTAATCAATACGACCGACATACTTATGTAGAAAAACTCAAAAAGCATGGATTTGTTAATATCCAAGCTTTATCTATTAGTGAATATGTTTGGCCGGCAATGGTTCATTATTTTGCCCAGATTAGCCAAGGAATTAGTAAGCATGATTTAGTTATCGATCTCCAGAAAGATAACCCAGGACTTGAAGCTTGGTCAAGAAATCGGGGTTGGTTTATGGCGTTTGATGATTATCTTTTGTTTTCGGCAGAAAAGCCTAAATTAAACTGAGTTCGGTTTAAGCAGATTGAGGTAAAACCCAGTCCATCGGTAGGGAGGACTTCTTGTTAGCGATCGCCTATTAATCAAGGAGTTGAGAATCTAGAATTGGCCAAGGTTTTCTAACAGTCTCTTCTATAGCGTTATCCCGAACGCAGGTTAAGCTAGAAATCGCTAGTCACCCCCCAGATGTAGGGCTGATTCATTCTCTCTTATGTCATTCTCTCAACTCCTTATCTGGCAACGTTTTTAGTCGATTTCTCGGAAATACATAGGGTTTGCGGCAAAAAGTTTTTCGTGGTAGGGTGTGGGGTGTGGGGTTTTACCCATTTTCAGGTGGTCAATTACCTAATTTTCAGGGAAAAAGTCCAGGGATTTTCCCCCCAATCACTCCAATGGTCGGCACTTTTTGAGGGAAAAAAAATCTAACAACCTTATCCAACAAGGTTGTTAGATTTATTCAGCAAGCCCTACATAGCTGAAAATTTGTCAAAACGTCGTGCTTTGTAGGTTGATTCATGAATCAACCCTACCCTGCCCTAGGGTCGTTTCATTCTCTCAAATGTCATTCTCTCAAGTCCTTATCTGGCAACGTTTTTAGTCGATTTCTCGAAATACATAGCTGAAAATTTTTAAAAACGTCGTGCTTTGCTTACCTCATAAGCGATTAAAGGTAGCAAAAAAAGAATTAGATTCGGAGAATGAATCAGCCCTAGGGGCCGGGGGGGTCTTATCTCTTGCCTCGTCTCAACAAGCAATTTAAATGCGCGGACAGCTTACTGACGAATTTGTACCGGCATCACCAAATAGGTCATCTTTAAACCTCCCAAGGGGGTAAAAATAACCGGTTGGGTACTAGCATTTAACTGCATTTGGATATCATTATTAGGTAAAGCCTTCAAACCGTCCATCAAATATTTAACATTAAAGGCAATATCGCCACTTTCTCCCTGAATTTCCGCCGCCATGGACTCTTTGGCACTACCTAAATCGGGAGATTCCACCGCTAGGGATAAACGGTCATTTTCGCTATCGAGGCTAAACTTGACTAAATTATTCTTTTGGTCCGATAAAACCGCCACTAATTCCAAACAACGGATTAATTGTTTGCGGTCTAAAACCAAAGAGCGCTCGAAGGATTTAGGAATTAACTGATTATAAGTGGGATAGGCCCCTTCTAACTTACGACTGGTTAACCTCTGTTCCCCCATTTCAAAGATGACTTGAGAATCATCCACATGCAGAGTAATAGTCTCGATATTTTGTTTTGTTGACATCATTCTTTCCAATTCTCGCAGGGCCCGGGCCGGAATGGTGACATTAAAGCCACCAGAGGCACTTTCCACCTCCTCTAGGGGAGTTTGTACCACCGCTAAACGATGACCGTCTGTAGCGGCAAATTCTAGACAATCGACGGTTTTAGTTAAATGCACCCCCGTCAACACCTGTTTAGTTTCATCGCCACTAGCGGCAAACAATGCACCTTTTAGTCCCTCTGTCAAGGCAACTACAGGTAAATTAACAATTTCCCCATCGGCCACCGTGGGCAATTCTGGGAACTCATCGGCTTTCATGCCGCGAATTTGGAACTGTGCCGAGGCAGTTTTCAGGAAAGCGAGACTATGCTCCTCATCATTCTCGTTTTCTTCCACAGAGATGGTGATTTCCCCCTCTCCCAAACGAGAGACAATATCGTTAAGCAATTTTGCCGGCAGGGTAATTTTGCCCCCTTCCACCACCTCGGCCCGAAAACTGGTGCGAATCCCTAAACTCAAATCAAAAGCAGTCAGGCTAATTTCGCCCTTTTCCTCATCGGCACAAAAGAGAACATTTCCCAACACCGGATGGGTAGGACGACTGGCAACGGCCCGACTAACTAGGGATAAATTGCTGTTGAGTTCGCTTTGACTACTGGTAAATTTCATCGAAAATTTTGGGTCTGAAACCCCGTCGTTCTACGACGGCTTTACTGTTAAATATTAGCACATTTACGAAATATATGCTAAAATGTGAGACATGGAAAAAGCCTACTCGTTTCGATTTTACCCCACACCAACACAAGAGTCGCTATTGCGGCGCACATTGGGCTGTGTAAGATTAGTTTACAACAAAGCTCTCCACGAACGAACACAAGCATGGTACGAAAAGCAAGAAAGAGTAGGCTACGCTCAAACTTCTTCAATGTTGACCGATTGGAAAAAACAAGAAGAATTAGACTTTTTA